>JAUXWL010000557.1 GCA_030680155.1 Anaerolineales bacterium | reverse complement strand
GCGACTGTTTCTTAACTCGTAGGCAAAGACCCTAAAGGTTTCCCTGAGTAACGAAAACGCCGTTTTGTGAGAACTTTTTTGCAAATTATGGTTCTGTTTTGCGGCAAAAACCTTTAGGGTCTGACTTAAGAAACGCTCTCTTAAATGATATAGCCGCAAACGGCATGGAAGGTTAGCTTCCTTCCCTGCGCGTTTTGCGGCTACAGTATAACGTCAAATATTGGCTTTGTTATTTGCTTATCTGTGGTTTCATGGTGTGCCATTCGGTTGCCTGTTGGTAGGCATATCCAATGCGCAGTACGCCCGCTTCATTCCAGGCGCGGGAGGCGATCTGCAGACCGATGGGCAATCCATTGGTTGTGAATCCGCACGGGACGGAAAGTGCGGGCAGTCCGGTCAGGTTGAAGGGCGCGGTGAAACGCGTCAACAGACGGGCACGCTCGATTGCATCCTCACCTTCCAGAACAGGCGCGGGGATGGGGGTGGTCGGCAGCACGAGGACATCATACTCATCGAACAGGATGTCGCATCGCCGCTTAACCTCTGCCTGGGTGCGCCTCGCAAGCGCATACTCGCTGGAAGTGAATCCTGCTCCCGTTTCCAACCGCTGACGGACATCCGCGCCGAACCAGTCGGGGTGTGCCTGCATGCGCTCACGATGGAAAGCAGCGGCATCTGCCTGCGTCATCAAGGCGTTTGCAAGAGCGGCTTCTTTCAGGAAATCCATGTTTACTTCGGTAATGGTCGCGCCTTGTTCTTCCAACACTTTCGCCGCCTGCTCCACTGCCTGGCGAACTTCGGGATCCGTCGCTTCTTCGATGAAATTTCCGACTGCAAAGGCAACTTTTCTATCCCTGATCGTATCGCGGATGTGGCTGGAGTAATCGCCTGGCAATGTCTTTACCGAGGCGGGGTCATATTTATCGTAGCCGCCCATCACTTGCAGCATTATGGCGGCGTCTTCCACCTTGCGGGTGATGGGACCCGCGTGGTCGAGATTCCATGAGAGCGGCAGGATGCCACGCAGGCTGACCCGCCCAAAAGTGGGTTTCAACCCCACCACACCGCACAACGACGCAGGAATGCGGATGGAGCCGCCCGTGTCTGTGCCGAGGGCGGTCAGCGCCATACCTGTGGCAACGGCTACGGCGCTTCCACCGGACGAGCCGCCGGGGGTGCAGTTGACATTCCACGGGTTTCGGCACGCACCGAAATGTGGATTGTTATTGGTTACGCCGAGTGCGATCTCGTGGGTATTGGTCTTGCCAATGACTCGCGCTCCCGCCTTTTTAAGTTTTTGCACTACAAAGGCATCTTTGATTGGAATGTTATCCGCGAAAAACTTCGACCCGCCAGTGGTACGAATGCCTTTGGTATCGTACAGGTCTTTTACAGCGACGGGGATTCCGAACAGGGGTGTACTGCCTTCGCTTGGGAGTTCATCTTGACCTGGAGGAACTACCGTGATGAAGGCATTAAGCGTCGGGTTGAGTCTCTCGATTTGACGGTAACAGGCTTCGGCGAGGTCTGAGGCGTTTACTTCCCTGTTTTTTATAAGATCGCGCTGATCGGTGAGTGACAACAAGTCAATGTTCATACCGGAAAATTATACTCATTGGGCGCAATTTCCCCATAGCCTAAATGTACCGAAATTGTAGGCCACGCTTTTGGCGTGACCTACAATTTTGTTGGGTGTGCCTGTCGGTTAGAACAAGCCGAGGACCTTGCCGGTTTCGAGATCGAGGTCTACATCGTAGAAGACAGGGCGGGTGGGCAGGCCGGGCATGGTGCGCATATCGCCGAGAATCGGGTAGAGGAAACCCGCTCCAACGCTCGCGCGAATCTCGCGGACGGTGATGCGGAAGCCCGTGGGAGCGCCCTTCCTGGCGGCGTCTGTGCTGAATGAGAGATGGGTCTTGGCCATGCACATGGGTAGTTTGTCGAAACCGAGGCGGGTGTAGCGTTCGATCTGTTCTTCGGCTTCGGGGGTGTAATCGACACCGTCGGCGCGGTAGATCTCGCGCGAAATGGTTTCGATTTTCTGCTTGATGCTGTCCTCAAGCGGATAGAGGAATTTGAAGTTGCTGGGTTTTTCTGCGGCCTTGATGACTGCTTCCGCCAGCGCCTTCGAGCCTTTGCCGCCATCCGCCCAGTGGGTGGAGACGACTGCGTCCATCGCGCCCATCTGCATGGCAGCTTCGCGGACGAGCTCCACTTCGGCGGGGGTGTCGTTGGCAAAGGAGTTGACCGCCACGACCACGTTCACGCCGAACTTGATCGCGTTCTGGATGTGGCGTTCGAGGTTGGGCAAACCTGCGCGGAGCAGGTCAAGATTTTCATCGGTGTACTCGGAGGCGAGCGGTTTTCCCGCCACCACTTTGGGACCACCGCCGTGCATTTTGAGTGCGCGCACCGTTGCGACCAGCACTACAACTTGCGGGATCAGCTCGGAGTAGCGGCATTTGATGTTGAAGAATTTTTCCATGCCGATGTCGGCGCCGAAACCTGATTCGGTGATGACAAAGCCATCCTTGCCGACCAGTTTGAGGGCGATCTTATCCGCGATGATGGAGGATTGTCCGTGCGCGATATTGGCAAACGGACCCGCATGGACAGTGGCGGGTGTGCCTTCCAACGTCTGCATCAGGTTGGGCTTGATGGCGTCCTTCATCAGGACGGTCACTGCGCCAGCCACACCGAGGTCTTCCGCGGTGACGGCTTCGCCGCGTTTGTTGGTGGCGACCACCATGCGGCCAAAGCGGCTGCGCATATCTTCGAGAGAAGAGGTCAGCGCCAGCACCGCCATGATCTCGGACGCGACGGTGATGTCGTAGCCAGACATGTGCTCGTGCCCGGCTTCATCCTTGCCGCGCCCCACTTCCACTTCGCGCAGGAAGCGGTCATTGATGTCGATCACGCGCCGCCAGGTGATGGTCTTATCGTCAATATCGAGGCGGGCAAAGCGGGTGCGCTCTTCGGGGGTCAGGTCGTTGGGATTGGTCTTATTAATGCCGAGTTTCTTTAGTCGTCTCAGCATGGTGGGTGAGAATTTACGATTGCCTTTTTTGTCCAGCGGGCAAAGCGCGTTGAACAGTTTTTCGTCGTCCTGATTTTTTTCGTGCATCACGCGCGCATCCAATGCCGCAGCGACGAGGTTATGCGAGGCAGTGATGGCATGGATGTCACCTGTCAGATGCAGGTTGAAATCTTCCATCGGGATGACCTGTGAATATCCACCGCCTGCCGCGCCGCCTTTGATGCCGAAGGTCGGCCCCTGCGAGGGCTGGCGGATGGCGGTAATGACCTTTCTGCCCAAATGCGCGCCGAGCGCCTGCGAAAGACCGACGGTGGTCGTGGTCTTGCCTTCGCCGAGCGGCGTGGGGGTGATGGCGGTCACGTCAATGTATTTGCCGTTCGGGCGGTTCTTGAGGCGCTCCAAAATTTCAAGTTTGATCTTGGCTTTGTAGGGTCCGTACAATTCGAGTTCGTTTTCACGGATGCCAAGTTCCTGTGCGACCTGCATGATGGTCTTAAGCTTTGCTGCTTGTGCGATGTCGATGTCCGAGGGTACGGGGCGCAGAAGTTTCAACTTTGTCGGCTTGAATGTTGTTTTTGAGGGTGCGGCTTTTTTTGCCACGCTTTTTTTGGCAACCGATTTATGTTTATTCGCTGCAATTTTTCTGGCGGTTGCTTTTGCCTTGCTGATATTCTTTGTGGGTTTCGCTTTGGTAGCCATAGACTCTCCTTGAAAATTATCAGTACTTCACGAAAGCGCGTATTCGGCGGTCTCTACCGCCGCATTTGCGCTAGAGAGCGCACACTACGCGCGGTTTTCATGATCTACTGATTATATATAATCTGCGCCTTTTCTATTATCTGGATAATTGACGAAAAAGCAAGAGTGTTTCGTCATATTTTTGTCATGTCAGGCAGTCAGCAGTGTGCCCATGTTCTCACCTTGTAAGGCGCGGGTCAGAAATCCATGCTCCTCCGCCGAGAAAATTTGTACAGTCAGGTTTTGATTTTTTTGGATGAGGGAGAACATTTCCTGCACTTTGGCTTTCATCCCGCCGGTGACGTCGGTACTTGCCGACCCACCGATGCCCGCCCGCATCTTTTCATAATCTGACAGTTGGATCTGTTTCACCAGCTTTGTCCTCGCTGGAAAATCCTCCCAGACCCCCGCCTCGATGCCCGCCAGTAAAACCCGCTTTGGTGAAAATTTCTCCACCAGAAACTTGAAGACATCCTCTGTGGAAAGGATCGTGCCGCCAAGGGATTCATCGAATGCCACGTCGCCCTGCACCACAGGCAGAAGATTGGCCGCCAATGCCCTGCGGATGGTTTCGATATTGTGATGGGTGACGACCCTATGATCCGACACAATTGAAGCGGACGGGGGAAATGGCAGGGCTGGCAATCCAGCTTCCATCAGCGCCTGAACGACATGGCGGTTCAACTCCGCCGCCTGAAAACGGACTTCGGTGAATCCCAGCCACTGTTCGCGGGTCTTCACGCCTTCGCGCGTGCCGTGCTGTTTCGCGGCGACGTGTCCGAACGAGCCGGAGCCATGTCCCAGAATCAGGAGCAGGTTTGGGTTTGAGTCCAGAGCCGTTTTGATTTCCAGCGCCAGATTTGCCAGTTTATCCAATCTTGGGGTGTAGGGTGTGTCTTTGTCGGTGATGAGCGATCCGCCCAGTTTGAGGAGTACGATTTCTTTTGCCATGGTGCAAGTTTTACCACATATTCTGCTGTCATTGCGAGGAGGGCTCTTGCTCTTTCCGACGAAGCAATCCATATTTTTTAGGAGACTGCTTCGGCTAAGAACAAGAGCGCCTCGCAGCGACAGTTCAGTTTTCCACATGCTATAATCGCCGCATGGATATTCGCGCAGGCATTCTCGTTGTGGCTTTATTCGCTGCCATAGGCGCGTATGTTGCGGTACGGGCGGCGGTCAAGTCGATGCAGGCGGCGCGCAAACTTTCATTTTACAGTTTGCGAAAACGCTACAATGCCAACGCATGGCGGTTATTATTTTTCGCGTTGTTTTTACTGGCCTTTGCCTATTGGCTTCCGTTTTATGGCGAGCCGATGGTGTATCAAGTCTTTCCGCCATCCCCAACCCCATCCTTGACACCCACGATCACGTTGACGCCCACCATCACCCTGACACCGACCATCACTGAACCGCCCACACTGACGTTGACGCCGCTGGTTTCCGACACGCCTTCGCCAACCACCACGCCATTTTTGCCGAGTGCAATCGAGATGTTGTTTGCAGGTCCTGTGACGCCCAATCCTGATGCGGTGTTTACCGCCATTCAATTCTCCACCGAGTTAAGGGATGGCGAAGCCGTCAGCCCGAAGACCGTGTTTGAGCTGCCCATCGAGACAATGTATGGCGGGTTCGATTACAACAACACCCTGGCCGGCGTGCAATGGACGGCGCTCTGGCTTCGCAACGGTCAACTGGTTTGCTATGAGACCGAACCGTGGCGCGAGGAGTGGGGCACCGGCGGCATCAGCGGCTATACCGAATGCTCCAGCCCGGTGAATGGCTGGCAGGCGGGGCAGTATGAGGTGCAGATATTCATGGGCTACGAGTGGAAAGTTGTGGGGCGTTTCGTTGTGCTGGAAAGCCTGGTTACGCCCACAGCGACAGCCACCTGGACGCCGTCCCCGTGATTCGTGAAGCGTGAT
>JAUXWL010000554.1 GCA_030680155.1 Anaerolineales bacterium | reverse complement strand
GCTGTTGCCACAGTAATGGCATTTTCCTCGCCTGCAATGACAGCAATCCTCAGCAGGCTTGTGTACAAAGAGACGTTCAGCCGCATTAAGATCATCTCCATTTTATTGAGCCTTACGGGAATCGTTTTTGTTTCAGGCGCGTACGATATTTCGGTGTGGAATCTTAACCCGCTGGGGATCATCTTCGGGTTGTTGTCAGGCTTGATGTTCGCCATCTACAACCTGCAAGGCAAAGCCGCCGCAGACAGACACATCGACTCGTGGACAGCGCTGCTTTACAGTTTTGCGTGGGCGACGGTATTTTTATTTTTCTTCAACATCGGGAGTGACCTGTTCATCACCAACAAAGTGCCGCTTGCGGATATGCTCTGGCTGGGAGATTCTGTTTCGGGCTGGGGGATTCTTTTCTTTCTCGGTGTGGTTCCCACACTTGGCGGATTCGGTCTTTACACACTGAGCATCCGCTATCTCTCCCCCACCACTGCGAATTTGGTCGCCACGCTCGAACCCGCCTTCACGACAGTTTGGGCATATCTTTTCTTAAGTGAAACCCTTACTGGCGCTCAACTTACTGGAAGTCTGTTGGTGCTGGTCGGTGTGATCCTGCTGCGCTTTAGCGATTAAGCTCCCAGATCAATCGCAGACCTTCGAGCGTCAGCCACGGGGAAATGACATCAATGACCTTCGTCTCGCTAGCGATGACTTCCGCAAGTCCGCCTGTGGCAACGACTTTCATATCGCTTCCCAATTCGGACCTGAATCTTGTCACCATGCCCTCGACCATGCTCACATACCCGAACAGCAGCCCCGATTGCATTGCGTGAACAGTGTTGCGTCCAATGACAGAGGGCGGCACCTGCAAGTCAATGCGCGGAAGTTTCGCAGCGCGAGTGTAGAGCGCCTCGGCGGCAAGGTTGATGCCAGCCGTAATCGCGCCGCCGAGATATTCCCCGTCTTTGGTGACAGCATTGAACGTTGTGGCAGTGCCAAAATCCACCACACAGGCGGGGCCGCCATATAGTTTCATCACCGCCACGGCATCGCAGATACGGTCTGCACCCACAGCGCGCGGATCTTCGTAGCGGATCTTAATTCCCGTTTTCACGCCCGTATCCACCACCAGCGGTTCATGCTTGAGATATTCGCGACAGGCCTGGATCACGCGCCCTGTCAGCGGCGGGACGACGGAAGCGAGGGAAACCCCGGAAATATCCTTCAGAGTTTTGCCCGCATTTTGCAGGAGACCCAAAAACTGCAAGCCGTATTCATCGGGCATACGGTTATGGTCGGTGGCGAGACGCCAGTGTGCGCCAAGTTTGTCGCCTTCGTATAAGCCAAGCGTGAGGTTGGTGTTGCCAATGTCAATGGTGAGGAGCATGAGTTTATTTTACCCTTTCCCAACGTGACCTACGGAACCGCCGCATAAAACGGAGCAAGCGCCTGCTGAATGGTGAAGATGAACCGGTAATTATTTATCATCAATACGAGTACGATGAGAGCCAGACTCCACTGAAACCAGGCTTTGTTTGCAAAATCGGAGAAAGCCAGCGCAACAAACAAGACAAGTGCATAGATCCAATAAGAAGTGTAGAGAAAAAGTTCTGTGCCGTAGAACAAGTGCATAAGGAAATTGAAGGCAATTACGCCGAGCAGTCCCAACATCAATGACAGGTGTCTGGTGGTGCGGAGATTTTTTACGAACATCCAAAATCCGCCGGCCAGCAGGATTATCCATGCGAGGACAGGGAGTTTGGCAAGTCCCTTGTAGGGGGCGATGGCTTTTGTGCGGACATCAAAGGTCTTGATATCAATTGTTGGGAACGGCGGTTTTTCGGAAACCACTTCCAGGGGCATGGGTCCAACTACGCCGTAAAGAAGCACGGAGCGGGCAACGACCTGCAATTTGCGGGTAATGGATTGGGGATCGGACAAGCGGATGGGATCAGATAAGGTCCCTTCCGAATTTTTTACGAAGTTGAATTCAAAAGCAAGGTCGGCGGGGACGAAGAAGAGGGTTTGTTTGTTGGGGTACAGCATACTGGTGAAGATGGTCAGGATGACTCCGCACCCCAGCACGAGCAAACCGTACTGCATCAGGCGGCGAAAGCCGAATTTATTGAAGAGCAGACCGATCATTCCCTGCGCGATGTTGGTGATGGTGATACCGAAGAGCAGCAATCCCGCAGGGACGAGAATCACAAAGCGTTTTTCTCCCGCTTGAATCAGCAGGAAGAAGAAAATCAGCGACGCCGCGCCGAAGATGTAATTTTCTGTCAGCGAACCGAAGAGCAGATGTGTGGCAGTGGAGCCGAGCAGAATCGCAAAGAGGAAGGCGCAGGTTTTTGAGTTCGTGGCGCGTTTGACGAACAACCAGACCATGAACACACATAAACCCGCAATCGCGGAGGTGACGAGCATCCCGCCGAGGGCGTAATGTTCCCCCATGATGCCTGCGAGAAGACGAATCAACGGGCGGATGAGGATGAGGCTGAGCGGATGGACCGAACGGTTAATCGCGGCGCTTGCGGGGCTGGCGAGGATTTCCATCCATGGGCCGGCATCGGCTTCGAAGAGGACGGTATTGTAGGTCAGCGCAGGGTGGTTGATGGCGCGAGCGAGGATGGCTTGCACGATGAAGAACATCCCGCCTGCGTAGAGACCGGGGAGGTTTTGGGTTACAAAATTATGGATTCCAGCGACAAGCCGCTGGGTTTTCAAACGGCGAGCCGTTTGATTCCAAAACTCTAAAACGGCGAGACTCCACACGCCAGTGGAAAAGGCCATTACAAAAAACAGCGCCATCCATTTTTTCGGGACGGTGACATAGCCTAAAATGAACATGGCGGGGAATTGAGCGCTTCCGTAAAGAACGGCGGCAACCAGC
>JAUXWL010000549.1 GCA_030680155.1 Anaerolineales bacterium | reverse complement strand
TTTTATAGGTCTGAACCTTGAAACCTTCTACTCCGCAGGTCAACGTCTGCTTCTCGGCTTATTCAAAAAATTCGTCATCGCCGACGCATTGGCGCTCATCGCCCTGAACGACACGAACGCGCTTCAAGTCACATCCACATTCTGGATGTGGATCATCGTCTACGCCTACGCCTTCCAAATCTACTTCGACTTCAGCGGCTACACCGACATTGCTCTCGGCATCGCGCAACTGCTCGGAATCAAACTCCCTGAGAACTTTGCCTCTCCCTACCTCAAACCCAACCTGACCCAATTCTGGAATAACTGGCACATGACTCTCACCCAGTGGTTCCGCGCCTACTTTTTTAATCCCGTTACCCGCTGGCTCAGGTCTTGGCAGAAACCCATGTCCATCCCGATGATGATCCTGCTGACCCAAGTCGCCACCATGCTGCTGATCGGCTTCTGGCACGGTGTCACCTGGAACTTCACCCTCTGGGGCTTGTGGCACGGACTTGGTCTCTTCATCCACAACCGCTGGAATGACACAACCAAAGTCAAAGCCGCGGCATGGGCAATTACACCTACAAGACAAGCCGCGCTAAACATCAGCGGCATTTTGCTCACCTTCCACTTTGTGGCAGTTGGATGGATTTTCTTCGCGCTCTCGTCGCCTGTCATATCATGGCAGGTTGTTTTGAAATTATTTGGAGCCCACTAACCCCGTCATTGCGAGCCGCGCCTTTGCTCTTTGCGGCGAAGCAATCTTATGAGCTAATCATGAGATTGCTTCGGGCGGAAGAGCACCGCCCTCGCAATGACGGAATGAAAATTTTATGAACCAACCCATCAAACCCCTCAACTTCCTCATCAAAGGACTGCTCTTATTCCTGCTCTTCAACCTCGTCATCGCCGCATGGCAGCCGGGGGTTGGACAATTTTCGCTGTATAACGCCCTCTACCCTGGGCGTGAGCGATTGCCCTTCGGTGAGAACCCCAGGCAATCGTACAACCTCAGCCTCTTCAACCTCGACGCGATGTTCGCCTCGCACATCATCGCTGGCACCCCCAAAGCGGACGATGAATTCCGCATCATCATCATCGGTGACTCGTCGGTGTGGGGTACGTTGCTCAAGCCAGAAGAAACACTCGCAGGGCAATTGAATGAAGCAAGCCTCAACGCCTGCGGAAGGAATGTCCGCGCGTATAACTTGGGGTATCCCACCATTTCGCTGACCAAAGATGTGATGATGTTATCTTATGGAATGCAATACGACCCCGACCTCGTCATCTGGATGACGACGCTCGAAGCCTTTCCGCTGGCAAAGCAAACGTCCACGCCGCTGGTGGCTCACAATGCAGAAAAAGCCCGGGAACTGGCGAGCAACTACGGGTTAAGAGTCGAGGCGAATGATTCCAACTTTGAAACCAAATCATATTGGCAGAAAACATTCGTCGGTGACCGCCGCTCATGGGCAGACCTCATCCGTCTGCAAATCTATGGCGTGATGTGGGCGTCCACGGGCATTGACCAGTTCTATCCCGCCAACTACGAACGCGCGCAAACCGATCTCGAAGCGGACGAAAGTTATCACAACCTGACCGCGCCATTGAATGAAGATGCGCTTGCGTTGAACGCGCTGGAGACAGGTTTTCGCGTGGCAGGCGATACGCCGATGATTCTCGTAAATGAGCCTATGTTAATAAGTTTGGGCGCGAACAGCGACATCCGCTATAATTTTTTCTACCCGCGCTGGGCGTATGATGAGTACCGCAAGATGATGTTTAATCTGAGCGAACAAAACGGCTGGGCGTATGTGGACTTGTGGGACGTCGTGCCCGCCAATGAATTCACCAACAGCGCGATTCATTTAACGCCCGCGGGAGAGAAACTGCTGGCGGAAAATCTCGCGCCGTATATTTTGGAAAATTGCAAATAACAGGGTGCGTCGCACCAGACTTAATGAGAATCGTCTCCAGCGTGGACAAGTCTCATTAAAAGGATCAGTCCACCCGTCTGGTGCGACGCACTCCCGTATTAGGAGAACAATGAAGGTACGACAACTTTTTCTTTTATCACTCATACTGCTCGCCGCCTGCACCACCGTCCCAACCGCAACACCCCAACCTGAAATCGAATCGACAGCCCCTTTCGAAACTGCCGAAGCCGCTACTGAAGTTGTTAGCGCCGCCACCGAAGAAACTGTACCCACCCCGCGCCCAACGCTCGCGCCCGATGAATGGAAGTCCCTGCCGATTGTGCCGCAGGTGACCGACACCGCCCGCGAAATCTACGCGCGCGGCTTGGCAATGGGACGCGACCCGAACGCCTATTCAAAGATCGGCGACTGCCAGACCAACACAGGTTTCTATCTGGTGGACTTCGACCATGAAGGCTGGTACAGCCTTGGTGAAGAATACGCCTATTTGCAGGATACGATTGACTACTACGAAGGTTCCTATTCGCGCACCAGTCTCGCCATGCGGGATGGGTATAATGTAGCGGCGATCCTCACCCCGCTGCGCGCTGACCCGAAGAAGTGCGAGAAAGGTGAGACGCCGATTGCCTGTGAGTTCCGCTTGCATAACCCCAGTGTGGCGTTGATTAGCCTAGAAACAAATTTCAATGGTCGTCCCGCCGACGATTACGGCAAGTACATGCGCCTGATTATCGAATACTCCATCGAGCAGGGCGTAGTTCCCATCCTCGCGACCAAGGGAGACAACCTCGAAGGCGACCACAGCATCAATGCTGAAATTGCCAAAATTGCTGTAGAATATGACATCCCGCTGTGGAATTTCTGGGCGGCGCTTCAGCCTCTGCCGAATCAGGGTCATTCCACCGAATTGAACGACGGCTTCCATCTCTCGTTCTCGCGCAACTTCTTCGACCAGCCCAGGAACATGCTCAGCGGCTGGCCCTGGCGCAACCTCACGGCATTGCAGACGTTGGATGCGGTGAGGAGAGGGTTTGAATGAAGAGTGAACGGTGAAGAGTGAACAGTGAGCAGTAATCAGTGAACAGTGAAGAGTGAACAGTGAACAGTGAACAGTGATCAGTTGTTAATTGAAAGGGAAAAGCATGTCCAATGAAACCATAAGTTTGCTTGCAACATTCATTGCCGAAAAGATTCTCAAACAACCCAGCAAGGTCATCGCCGCGGACGAAGCCCTCATCTCCAGCGGACTAATCGACTCGTTTAGCCTGATGGATCTCGCGCTCTTCGTCGAAGACACCTTCGGCGTCCGCATCGAAGACACCGAATTGAACGCGGAGACGTTTGATAATCTCGATCAACTCGCCGCGCTCATTTCATCCCGTAAGTAATTCATTGACCGCAGACCGTGGACGGTAGACCGTTATCGGCGGTCCGCGGTCTACCGTCCATCGTCCAACCCATGACCACACTCCCCAACCTCCTCCAACGCTCCTATCAGGATGTCCCCGACAAGACCAGTATCATCCTCCAGCACGCGGGGCAGCCGGATAAGCTACTGACTTATCGTGACCTCATCCACGGTGCGAATCGTTTTGCATTGACATATGCCCGCGAAGGCATCCACTCTGGCGAGGTGGTTATCCTGATTCTCCAACATGGCGAAGACCTTATCCATTCATTTTGGGGAGCCATCCTGCACGGCGCAATTCCCTCCATCATGCCGTTCTTGACGGAGAAACTCGCGCCCGAAAAATACCGCGCCGACCTTACTGCGCTGATCGCCATCACCAAGCCGACGACCATCGTCACCTACCCTGAGTTTGAGGCGGAAGTCCGCAGTGCGCTGGTGGAAGGTGATTCGGTTCGTCATGTGATTCTCACGAATCAGATCGAAGCGGAAGCTGAACCCAATTTTGAATCGCTGCAAGGTTTCAAATCTTCTCCCGAAGATATTGTCGTGCTTCAACACTCATCAGGCACAACAGGCTTGCAAAAAGGCGTGGCGCTTTCGCATCGCGCGGCGCTCAATCAAATGGATGCCTACGGCAAAGCCATAAAACTCAATCCAGATAAAGATGTCATCGTTTCGTGGCTGCCGCTCTATCACGACATGGGCTTCATCGCCTGTTTCCTCCTGCCCGTGCTCCTGCGCATTCCGCTCGTCAACATGTCTCCCTTCGACTGGGTGCGCGCGCCGTATCGCCTGCATCAATCCGTTTCGCAATACAAGGGCACGCTCACCTGGCTGCCCAACTTCGCCTACAATTTCTGCGCTCACAAAATTCGCGAGCGCAACCTCGAAGGCGTAGACCTCTCCACATGGCGCGCCATCATCAATTGCTCCGAGCCTGTGCATGTCGAAAGCCATGACCTCTTTTTTGAAAAATTCTCCGCCTACGGATTGAACAAGTCCGCGCTGCAAACATGCTATGCGATGGCGGAAAATGTCTTCGCGGTGACTCAAAGTCCACTGGATGGAATGCCCGCCGTGGACGAGATTGACCGCGAGACCTTCATGACGAAACGCCTCGCGACTCCGCCCAAGCCTGATTCGCCTTCCATGAAGATGACTTCATCCGGGCATCCGCTGCCGAATACCAAAATCCGCGTAGTGGATGCAGACTTCAACGACCTGCCCGAGCGTTCCGTCGGTGAGATCGCCGTGCAAAGCGACTGCATGTTGACCGAATACTTCAACCGCCCCGATGCGACCGAAGCCGCGATCAAGAACGGCTGGTATTTGACGGGTGATTACGGTTATATTGCGGATGGTGAACTGTACGTCTCAGGAAGAAAGAAAGATTTGATTATCGTTGGCGGGAAGAACGTCTATCCCCAGGATTTGGAAGCCCTCGCCAGTGAAGTGAACGGCGTTCACGCGGGACGAACCGTCGCCTTCGGCATGTATGACGAAGAGGAAGGGACTGAAGAGGTGGTCATTATCGCCGAAGCAGAATCAACCGTCCCGTCCGAACAAGAGGCGATAGCGGACGCCATCCGCAAGCATGTCACCAAAAGTTCCGCCATCGCGCTGCGCCATGTCAAAGTAGTGGATGATAAGTGGATCATCAAAACATCGAGCGGCAAGAC
>JAUXWL010000545.1 GCA_030680155.1 Anaerolineales bacterium | reverse complement strand
TTTTATCACGGGGTTTTTATTGCTCCCCTCCCCCTCCGGGTGTGGGGGGGGGGGTGCGGGTGTTATCCATTTTTTTATGGTTGGCAGTAATGTTTTCAACGAAATAAAAGACGCATCCACTGTGACCAGGTCTATTTTTTCTGGCAATGTTTCCACAAAGCGCGCATTCGTCTCTTCCATCACGACCACGCGCCTGTCGTTTCTCAATTTCCAATGCAGGATGCCCTTGCCCACGTCGATGGCGTAGACTTTCACCGCGCCGTGCTGCAACATGCAATCGGTAAATCCACCGGTGGATGCGCCCACGTCCGCGCAGGTGAAGCCTGTTACGTCAATTGAAAATGTTTTCAGCGCGCCTTCCAGCTTTTCGCCACCGCGCGAAACAAAACGCGGACCAGTGTCCACCGTCAGCACGGCATTTCTTTGGACGCTCACAGCAGGCTTGAGCGCGACCTGACCCGCAATGCGCACCTGTCCCGCCATGATAAGAGCCTGGGCTTTGGCGCGTGAGTCGGCCAATCCTTTTTCAACTAACAAAACGTCAAGGCGGAGTTTGAGCATGAAAATATTGTATCAGGTAAAATAGGCGCATGTTAACTGCCCTGATCAAAACCATGCGTCCGCGCCAGTGGGTAAAAAATGTTTTTATCTTTGCCGCATTGGTGTTCGATAAACAACTGCTTAACGTCGATTCGTTCTTGCGGACCCTGATAGGTTTCGCGCTGTTCTGCCTGATCTCCTCCAGTGTTTATATTTTCAACGACATAGCCGATGTGGAAGCAGACCGTCGGCACCCTGAAAAGAAGAATCGCCCAATTCCGTCGGGGAAACTGTCCGTCCGCGCGGCATGGATCGCGGGCATTGCATTGGTGGCGGTTACGTTTGCGGCTTCCTATTTCCTTGCGCCCGGTTTTGAAGCAGTGGTCGTGATTTACTTCCTGCTTAATGTGGCGTACACAAAATGGCTCAAACATATTCCCATTGTGGATGTGCTGGTCATTGCGGCGGGATTTGTCCTGCGTGTTCATGCAGGCGTCACTTTGATCTCCGTGGAGCGTTTTTCGCCGTGGCTGTACGTGGTGATGACCCTGCTCTCGCTCTTCCTTGGCTTTGGCAAACGCCGCGCCGAACTGGCGTTGCTCGCGCATGGCGCAGGCTCACATCGTAAAGTTCTGGATGGCTACACCCTGCCGCTGATCGACCAATACATCATGATCGTTTCCGCCACGACCATTGTTGCCTATTCGTTGTACACCTTCTCAGCGCCCAACGTGCCGGACAGTCACAGCATGATGCTCACGATTCCGTTTGTGGTGTATGCCATCTTCCGTTATCTGTATCTTGTGCAGGTTAAACATTCGGGCGGCGCTCCCGAAGAAATTTTACTGACCGACCGTCCGTTTCAAGTGGCAATGATCCTTTGGGGGGCAGCCGTTCTGGCGATCTTCTACTTCTCGTGAAAGCAACCGCGCCCGGCAAGATCATCCTGTTCGGCGAACATGCGGTCGTCTATAACCGCCCCGCGCTTGCTGTTCCCGTTTTCCAAGTCCATGTGGAAGTGGAAGTCTCGGACTCGGCCGCCAAAGGGGTTTGGATTCACGCCCCCATCATTGATTTGCATGCCGAACTCTCCACGCTTCCCGCTGACCATCCAATTGGTTCTGTTATTCTCGAACTTTTTTCTACGCCCGGATTCCCCTCTCCCTCCGGGAGAGGGGCTAGGGGTGAGGGCGGGATAGAGATTCAAATAACCTCCACCATCCCCGTCGCCTCGGGACTTGGCTCCGGCGCGGCGGTTTCGGTGGCATTGATCCGCGCTCTTTCCTCCTTCTTCTCTCATCCCCTCACCAACGAGCAAGTCAACCAATTCGTTTTCGAAATCGAAAAACTTTATCACGGCACACCATCGGGAATAGACAACACAGTCATCACCTACAACATGCCGGTTTATTTCATGAAGGGCAAGCCTATCGAAACCTTCAAGGTTGGCAAGCCGTTCACCATCGTGATCGGTGACACGGGCATCCCCGCGCCGACGAAGGAATCCGTGGGCGATGTCCGCCGTTTGCGGCTGCGGAATTCGAATTATTACGAAGATATCTTCGACGAGATCGCGCAAATATCGTTGATCGCACGACGCTCCATTGAGAGCGGCAAGCCCGAGCTGCTCGGCGAACTGATGGAACACAACCACGCCTTTTTGCAGCGACTGACCGTCTC
>JAUXWL010000527.1 GCA_030680155.1 Anaerolineales bacterium | reverse complement strand
CCGAGAGCGAATTTGAAAAAAAGCGCAACTGGTGGACAACGCCGGTTTATGCCGCTGCAAGAGAAGGCATAGTCTTTTATGAACGGCCATAAAGAGCAAGCTGCGGCCCTCATTGCAGCGGGGTCACGTGATGCATTAGCCGATCCAAGCCCAATCCATACACGTTGAGCCAGCGCACCATGCCCAAAATCCGCAAATGGCTAAAGAAGCGCCACTACCAGCCCACATTTGCTATTAAAACGCAAGCTGCCAACGCAACACCAGCAAAGGCTGACGTCCAATTCGATGCCATAGAGTCGCAGCAAACCCTGGTTCCCTATGACGAAAACCTGCTGGAGCGCAGCCGCACCCAATGGCAGTTTGGCGACTGGGCCAGCCTAGCGGCGCTGGAGCGTGACACCCTGCAGCACCACCCCGACCGCGCCAAGCTTGCCTTGCTCTGTGCCGCAGGCCACCAAGCCTTGGGCAATGCGTCTGAGGCCCGCCAACACACCCGGCTGGCGCTGGACTGGGGCTGTGGCAAAAAACTGGTAAGCCAGGTGCTAATCTCTGGCGTATACAACACACTGGGCCGGGCTGCTGCAGTCTGCAACCAAGAGAACCGCGCCATTGGGCATTTTCAAACCTCTATCCAGTTGGGCGCCTCTGGTAGCGATGTGCGCTTGCTCACTCAAGCCAGAGCTAACCAACAATTGGCGCAATTAGGTTTACCCAACACAGCCCCAATTTCACTTGTGGCAGATCACGTCAAACTGGCCAACCTGTTTGATGCCACCCCAGGATGGGTGGCACAAACTGTCCAGCAGTGCCTGGCCAGTGCCGATATTCATGAGGCTATTGATACTTTTGTGGCCAGCGGCAAGCTCTCGACACGTGAGCTTTTTTTGTTCTATATTGAACTGGCTCAGCACCTAGCTGACCGCAAAGACAAGTTGACGGCACTGCACTTTCTTGAATCCGCCAAGGAGCATGCAAGCCAGGTGAGCAAGTCACTTCAATCCTTGCTGATCAATAAGTTCATTGCACTGGGCAATGCTGATGAGGCGGCAGATATCGCCTTTGACTTGGCAATGCGCCAGGGCGACACGCTGCATTTGGGTGAGCAAGCCAATGCGGCCATCCTCACCGCTTATGGCAAAGGCCGCACCGCTGTTAAAGCCAAGGCAGAGCACGGTCATGACTTGCTGCTCGCTTATCTTCAGGCGCACCTGAAAGACGTGCAAGCCAAAGTGGCTGCGCGCAGGGTTGTGCTCATAGAAATCGGCACCACCCGTGAAAACGTGCCAGGCCAGGGCTCCACCCGCAAGATTGCCGAATTTTGCTTAAAGCACAAGCTGCATTTCATCACCGTGGACATGGACCCCCACAACACGCGCATGGCAGCCAATATGTTTGCCAGCTTGGGCGCCCCCTTTGAGGCCATCACCAGCAAAGGCGAAGACTACCTGCGCAACTACACCGGCCAATTTGACTTCATCTTCTTGGATGCCTACGACTTTGACCACGGTGGGCACAGCGCACTGCGCCAAAGCCGCTACAAAAAGTTTCTAGGCAACCCTATTGACGAAGCCGCATGCCATCAAATGCACCTTGAATGTGCACAGTCTGTCATGACCAAGCTAACAGGCCAAGGGCTGGTTTGTTTCGATGACACCTGGTTGGTCGACGGCAAATGGACGGCTAAAGGTACTTTGGGCATGCCTTACCTGCTGGCAAACGGGTTCAAGCTGCTGGAGGCCCGCAATCGGGCCGCCTTGCTGGTTCGTACCGCCTGAAAAGCGTCATGTCCAGATTGGCCCTACTGAAAAACCGCCATGCCGGTCAGCGCTGCGTGCTAGTTGCCAATGGTCCGTCGCTCAACAAGATGGACTTGAGATTTTTGATGCACGAAACCGTCATTGGGATGAACAAGATTTACCTCGGGTTTAAAAAGTTTCATTTCTATCCGCGTTATTACGTGGCAATCAATCGCAGGGTTATTGAGCAAGGTGCATTTGAAATCAGCTCACTCAATTGCGTTAAGTTTATTGGCACGGCCGGCGCCAATGGCAAGGTTAAAGAAGACGCCTTGACCTACCTTGTCAATACCAACACGCCAAAGCAGCGCTTTGGCATAAATCTGGCTGACGATGGCCTGCATGAAGGATGGACGGTCACTTACGCTGCCTTGCAGGTCGCCTACTATCTCGGATTTAAGGAAGTCGTCATCATTGGTATGGATCACCGATACGAGTACACCGGTAAGCCTAATGAAGCATGCCGTCTTGATGGCCCTGATCCGAATCACTTTAGTCCAACGTATTTTGGAGGTGGTCAAACCTGGGATAACCCCGATTTGGCTCACTCTGAAGAGTCCTATTTCATCGCCCGGGGCGAATATGAGAGGGCTGGTCGCCGCATCATTGACGCAACGCTCGGCGGTGCCTGCGCTGTTTTTGAAAAAGCAGACTATCGTCAAATTTTTCAACTGGCACATTAACAAAGAATATGCGCATTCCTGTTCAAACGCTCGGGCAGTCCGGTTGCCGATTAAGTTTCCCCGGTGTTACGGTCTACTTGGATCCCTACCTGTCAAATTCGGTACAGGACCTTGATGCTCCCGACTTGGCGCGGCTAATGCCTATTCCCATGCTGCCGCAAGAAGTTAAGGACGCCGATGTAGTGTTGCTTACACATGCGCACATTGACCATTGCGACCCCCACACATTGCCGCGGTTGGCGCAGGCGTCCCCGCAGGCACGTTTCGTCGGGCCAATGCCGGTTGTTTTACGCCTGCAAGAGTGGGGTATTGCCGCCGAACGCATCAGTTTGGCAACCGAAATCTGGAGCGATCTGGCAGAAGGTTTGCGCCTTCGCGCCACCCCTGCGGCGCATCCAGAAATTGAACGTGACGCTGCAGGCAATCTAGCCTGTGTTGGCTACCTGCTGGAATGCAATCAACAACGTATTTACCTTGCCGGTGATACCGCCGCGCGGCAGGAAGTCATTGACACGCTGGTAGCGACAGGCCCTATCCACACTGCTTTTTTGCCCGTTAACGAGCACAACTTTTTTCGAGGACGCCGCGGCATCATTGGCAACATGTCGGTGCGCGAAGCCTTTCAGTTTGCCGGCGAGATTGCGGCCAAACAGGTTGTGGCGGTGCATTGGGACATGTTTGCAGTCAACGCTGTCGATCCCGATGAAATCAGGCTCATTCACAACAGAATGAAGACCGGATTTGACCTGCTGCTGCGGCCCAGCGTCATTAACCTTGGCGGGGTACAAGTCAGCATTGTTATCCGCACACTTAACGAGGCCGAGCACCTGGACGCGCTGCTGCAAGGCATTGCCCGGCAGGCCACCGACGGGCTCGCGCATGAGGTGGTGCTGGTCGATTCCGGCTCAACCGATGGCACACTGGAAATCGCTGAGAGCCATGGTTGCCGGATTTACCATATTGCGCGCGAGGAATTCTCTTTTGGTCGCTCACTAAACATCGGCTGCCAGGCCGCGCGCGGCGATATTTTGGTCATCACCAGTGGTCACTGCGTGCCCACTGACGAGCTTTGGTTGCAGCGTCTTTGTCAGCCTATCTTGCAGGGGCAAGCTGGCTACACCTATGGCCGCCAGTTGGGCGGGCCCGACGGCCACTTCAGCGAACACCGCATCTTTTCCAAAAATTACCCGGCGCAGTCCCTGGCGGCACAGCGAGGTATATTTTGCAACAATGCAAACGCGGCAGTGCTGCGTAGCGTTTGGGAAAAATACCGGTTTGATGAAGAACTAACCGGGCTTGAGGACATGGAAATGGCCAAGCGATTCGTGAGTGATCGCGGCAAAATTGTCTATGTAGCCGATGCGGTCGCTTACCACTATCACCGTGAAACGTGGGCGCAGGTGCGCAGACGCTTTGAGCGCGAATCAATTGCCCTGCAACGAATCATGCCGCAAGTGCATGTGGATATTTTTGACACGCTGCGCTACTTTGTCACCAGCGTCTGGAAAGACTTGCGCGCCGCCCGGCATGAAAACGTGGTGCGGTGCCGGTTGGTAGACATCCTGCGTTATCGCTGGCAGCAGTATTGGGGCACGTACGCTGGCAACCACGAGCACCGAAAACTCTCGCACGCCGAGAAAGAAAAATACTTCTACCCTGATTGAGTCGATCGGAGAACATATTAAATGACCCACCCCAAACCCCGCATCGTCGCCCTGTTGCCGATGAAAGCCAACAGCGAACGCGTCAAAGGAAAAAACTTTCGCGACTTCTGCGGCAAGCCCCTGTTCCGCTGGGTGCTCGACACGCTGCTTGAAGTGCAGGAGATTGACCAAGTCGTCATCAACACCGATGCCCGCCACATCCTGGCCGAAAAAGGCCTGGTGGAAACCGACCGCATTGTCATTCGCGACCGCAAGCGCGAGATTTGCGGTGACGCAGTGTCCATGAACCTGGTGCTAGCGGACGATGTTGCCAACGTGCCGGCAGACCTCTACCTGATGACGCACACCACCAACCCGCTCATGAGTGCAGCCACCATTCGCGGCGCCATTGCCGCCTTTCTGGGAGGGCAGGCCGCAGACACAGCCGACTCATTGTTCACGGTGGGTAAAGTGCAAACCCGCTTCTACCGGGCCGACTGCAGCCCCGTCAACCACGACCCGGATAACCTTATCCCCACCCAAAATCTGGAACCGTGGTTTGAAGAAAATTCCAACCTCTACATTTTCACGGCCAGCAGTTTTGGCAAAACCAAGGCCCGCATCGGCAAACAACCCATGATGTTCGAGGGCCCTTTCTTTGAGTCCATCGACATCGACACCCCCGCTGACTGGGACTTTGCCGTGGTGGCGGCCCGCTACTTGCAAGAGCAACAGAAGGAAAAGACCGCATGAAGATTCTCGTCACCTGCCCCCCCATGCTGCGCATGATTGAAAGCTTTCGCCCGCTGTTTGCGCAATACGGCGTTGAAATTACCACCCCCAACGTGGTGCAAACCCTGAGCGTCGAAGAACTCAAAGCCCTGGTGCCCCAGCACAACGGCTGGATCATTGGCGACGACCCCGCCACCCGTGAAGTGTTTGAAGCCGGCAAGGCCGGCCAGCTCAAAGCCGCCGTCAAATGGGGCATTGGTGTGGACAACGTTGACTTTGCCGCCTGCCAAAACCTCGGCATACCCATCATCAACACCCCCAACATGTTTGGCGGCGAAGTGGCAGACATTGCCGTGGGCTACGTGATTGCCCTGGCCCGCGAAACCTTTGACATAGACCGTGGCGTGCGCGCCGGCCAGTGGCCCAAGCCACGCGGCATCTCGCTATCAGGCAAAACCGTGGCCTTGGTGGGGTTTGGCGACATTGGCAAAAACACTGCCAAGCGCCTGCTTGCCGCCGACATGAAAGTGATTGCCTACGACCCCTATGCCAAGCCAACACCAGAGCTGGCTGCAGTGCAAATGGCCGTGTGGCCCCAGCGCATTGAAGAAGCCGACTTCATCGTCATCAACTGCGCCCTGACCTCCAGCAGCCGCCACATGCTCAATGCCGATGTGCTGGCCAGCACCAAGCCCGGCGTGCGCGTGGTCAACGTGGGGCGCGGCCCGGTGGTGGACGAGGCAGCCCTGTGCGCTGCTCTGCAAAGCGGCCAAGTCTACTCAGCCGCGCTGGACGTGTTTGAAGACGAACCGCTGCCTGCAGATTCGTACCTGCGCAGCCACCCCCGCTGCGTGTTTGGCTCGCACAACGCATCCAACACCGCTGACGCAGTAGCCCGCACCAGCGAGATCGCCATTGGCAAGCTGATGGGTTTCTTGGGTGTGTCACGTAAGTAATTGCAAAACTGCAAGGAAATGATGATGCCAACCATTAGCATGTTCTACGGCATATTGATCCGCATGTTCTTCAAAGATGTGGAGCGCCATCATCGGCCCCACATTCATGCAGATTACCAAGGCCAAGTGGGGGCCTATGCCATTGACGATGGAACTCTTTTGGCTGGTAATCTACCACCAGCCAAGCACAAGCTTGTTGTTGCCTGGATCGAAATTCACAAAGAAGACTTGGCCGCCGACTGGGCCTTGGCAGTTAACGGCCAAAAGCCATTCACCATCAAAGGACTTGACCAATGAAAATCGCCAACATCCTTGCGCAACCTGACTACACGCTGAAAATCACTACCACTGAAGGGCTAGTGGGCGTGTTTGACGTGGCACCCTACTTGACGCTAGAGGCTTTTGAGCCACTGCAAAATTTGAATAACTTTATGCATGTGCTTAACGGAGGTTATTTCATCGAATGGGACTGTGGCGCCGACTTGTCCGCAGATACGGTTGAAGCGAAATGGGTTGTTGTTAAGAGCCACATGCCGGCAAGCAACGCTGGATTCAAATGATGAGTGCAGCACAACAGCAAAAATTTGCCCTCATCACCGGTGCCGCAGGCGGCATAGGCCGTGCGCTGGTGCATGAGTTTGCGACCAACGGCTACGCGGTGATTGCCACCGATCAAACGCCCCAACCCGCCAACATGACCTGCGCCCACTACCTGCAAGCCGACCTTGCTCGCACGGTGACAGACGAAGCCTACGCCGAAGAAATCTTCAGCCAGATCAAAACCTGGTTGGGTAAAGCAGGCCTGGCCGCACTCATCAACAACGCCGCCGTGCAAATACTGGGCGGCGCCGACAGCCTGACGCGTAGCGACTGGCAACAAACGCTGAACGTCAACCTAGTGGCGCCGTTCATCTGGACCCAAGCCCTGTTGCCCGCGCTGGAACACGCCAAAGGCAGCGTGGTGAACATCAGCAGCATCCATGCCAAGCTGACCAAGAAAAACTTTGTCGCGTATGCCACCAGTAAGGCGGCGCTGAGCGGGATGACGAGGGCTTTAGCGGTGGATGTTGGACCACGGGTAAGGGTCAATGCGATTGAACCAGCGGCCATTGCAACAGACATGCTCAAAGCAGGATTCGAAGGTAAGCGTGATCTGTATCAACAACTTGAAAACTGTCACCCTCAACTCCGTATCGGACAGACCGAGGAAGTCGCCCGCTTGGCATTGGCCATCGTGGACGGCGGCATGGATTTCCTCCACGGTGCTTGTGTCGGCATTGATGGCGGCATCAGTGCGCGCTTGTTTGACCCGGACTGACGGGACGGTTTCGCTTGAGCATTCTTGGAATTTTCAAAAACGTGGCTAGCATGAAGATGCATTTTCATGTTCAAGTGAAAGTAGGCGTGGTCGTCATTTTTGTCCGCCCCTTGATCTATTTCTTTCTTGCGTGGGGCATGTTCGCTGGACCAGCCCTTGCTGAGTGGTCCTATCTGGATAGTTGGAAAGCTCATCCTGAATACAAAGGGCCAGTGCCAAAAAAATCAGACGTTATTTTCTCAACAAGATTTAAGCGCGACGAAGCGCCCGAGATTGCTCGCGCCTATGGCGCCACGCGAATCGAATGGGTCTACTCGTCGGATGCCCAATACATAAGTAAGCTACGTGATGTTGCCCCCTGGTTTGGCGGCGCGGTGAGTTCCACGATTCCGCTGAAGGATGAGCAAGGATTTGCAAGGGACATCGAAGGGAATCCCATCGTCGCGCCCTGGATGAAGTCTTGGGGGGCTAAATGGATCACTGTGTCACATGAAGGAACACGATCCGCCCTGAAACAATTGGCAACGGCCTATATCAACGCTGGTGCAAGCTCGATTCAGATCGATGACCCGTTATTGCAGTTCACTACTCGAAACTGGGGTGGGGACTTTTCGGAATCATCGATAAAAGGATTTCGTGATTTTTTGCGCCAGCACCCCGACAAGATGCTGTTAAAGGCCGCAGGCCTTGAGCAACCCGACCTCGATTACCGAGTTTTTTTGGCCGAACGACATGGCATCCGCACAGTAGACGATTATGCGAAGCGACAGCAAGACCTACCCTCAACGCCGCTCTGGCATGCGTACTTGAAAGCGTCTGTGCTTTCGCATTACGCCATGCTTAAACGCGAAATAGACGCGGCGGCGGGTAAGCGGGTTCCTATATCAATGAATTTGCTGCTGTTCGGGCCGGATGAAAAGCGAGACCCGTTTGCCGTCGTACCGTTCGCCGATTACGCCATGGTGGAAACGAAGATAGACGACTACGACGTGATGACGCTACAGGCAGCGACCTACCGCGCCTTGGGGATGGGCTTTGTTCCATCGATCCTGCCAACCGGGTTGGCGGAAAACCGCGCAGCGATTGCGTCGCTCTATGCGCTTGGTGGTCAGCCGCTGGTGCCGTGGGATGTCTATATCAACCAAGGGCCGGAGAACAAGCCAACGCGATTTTTCGGCACAGTTGAGGAGTATTCCGATCTGTACCAATTCGTTCGGCGCAATGCAGATGCACTTGATGGCTTTGAGCTACTTCCTGTTGTTGGCATTCTCGCGCCAGTAGATCGCTATGATTTGAAAAGCACACTGGCTTTGGTAAGGCGCTTGAATCGAGCAGGCGTCCCATTTGCGTTGGTACCCGTTGGTGCGTCTTATAAGATCGACCCAGAGCGGCTCAGGCACCTCAAGCTGCTGACCTCCGTGAATCCGCCAACCGATATCGGCCAAGATGCCCTGGAGGCAATCAAGGCAGTGGGGGTTGAAACGACACCCTCTGTACAACTCACCGACGCCCGGCTCGGGCAGTTGTCGCCCTATCAGCAACCACTTGCAGAAAATGTTCGCGTGGTGATTCGAGGCGCGATTGCTGGGCAATCAACCCTTGCCATCCACGTCATACCTTTGTCCGTTACCAAAGCCAGTAGTGGCATGAAAGAGTGCAGAACGAATATTGCGATCAAGAATGAGTTTCTTGGGCCTGAACGTGTTTTGGGTACTGTTGTGCGTGCGGTGAAAGAGCAAGCGCCAGTGCCATTTAATCAGAATTCAGCGACCTTGACGCTGCGGAATTTGCCGTGTGATTCGTGGAATATTGTCCATATACGATTGGTGAATTGATGATGACTAACTTTGATCTACTTCATACGCCGGGCTTGGCGATCTGGCGCGATCTGGCAGAAGAGGGGGAACTACAAAATGAAATCGAAATTAAACGTGGTCTGTCCCCTATTTTTCAAAGCTAGATTTGCAAGGTGGCGAATTAAATGCACTTAAGGGGATGCCGCGTCTGTTGAGAAATGCGTCCGTACTTTGGGTTGAATTTATTGGCAAAGATCCGCTCCTCTTAGATTACATTATTGACTCTGGTTTTATCGTTTTTGATACAGAATACTTTTTTATGGGAAAGCCTACAGATGCAGCGCGGGAGCTATTTGACGTGTCAAGAGAAAATATCACTTTATCGACTAACGCTACTGCTTGGTTTGGTTTTAAAAAGAAGCCTTGGAATGATTTTAATGTCGAATTTAAATTGGTTCAGACCGATTTGCTGTGCATCAATAGGGCATGTGTCGATCAGTTTTTGGCTGCAGGGCGTTATTTGTGATGAAGAAAATATCTATACTTCTTTCGTGCTACCGAGGAGTTGATCTAGTTGAGCAGTACATGGATTTCCTTCTGACACCCGAGATTACCAAGTCATGCACCCTGATCGCCGTAAATTTTCCCTTTTCACACAAGAATCCGGTCTGGGTTGAAACGCAGCTAAAACGCTATCCCGATCTTGTGCTGGTGAATTCGCCAATGGACGTGTCGGTCTACGACGCCTGGAACATCGCTATTCGTAAATCGACAACGGAGTACGTATGCAACTTGAACCTGGATGATCGTGTTTCGCCAGATTATTTCACATATGGAGTCGAATGCCTCGAAAATCGAAATTAAATGTGGTCTGTCCCTCATGGCGCTCGATTAAGGTGATTTGGCATCTATAAAGGCTGATGTAGGTTGGGTTAGCGGGTTCATCGCGTAACCCAACACTGTTGAAGTTGCCCGAATTTGTTGGGTTACGCTTCGCTAACCCAACCTACAAAATTGCTGTAGTTGCGGCAGAGAATAGGATCAAAATTGCTTAACCGAGTGCCATGATGGTCTGTCCCCAATTATTCACCCCCATATTTTTTGCATGAGAAAAAGGAGTCGATGTTGAATATTCATTCGCTAATCAGAAAGTTCCAGCAAGAAGAATTGCAGGAGCATTCCTTTAAAATCGCGGTAGTAATGGGCAATGGCCCATCAGCAAAACTTCTGGATTTTGGCCAACTTAGATGTGGTCATGTGGCAACTGTCGGAATGAATGCTGCTTACCGTTACTGGGATGAGATCAACTTCCGTCCAACGTATTACATTTGTATGGATACGGTAGTTCTTCAAAGCCATGCAGAAGCTGTCTACCGGCTCGTTAACGAGGGAAGAATCAAAAAGTTTTTCCTGCGTGACGAGATTAAAGATATCTATCCAGCCCTTGCGGAGTCTGATCGTATTCTCTGGTATAGCCAAGCCAAGGAAGAAGCGATTTTCCAAACTCACTTCGTGACCACTGGAAGCTGGGCACTACGCTGGATGGCGTATGAAGGTATGCGCATTACTGCTGCTGTTGGTATTGACGCCAACTATATGGAGTTGCTGCCCGAAGCAAAGAAACTTGGGGGTGACGATAATCTAGAATTGGAAATCAATGAAACTCCACGGTTCAATCCCAACTACTTCTTTGCTGGATACCAGCAAACCGGTGACAAATACAACATTCCCAATGATCCAAAATATCTGGAAAGCAGTGGCGGATTAGTGCATGTTGATGCGCTGAAAGCTGTTTCTAAAGATTTGGAATGGCACCAAATACAATGCAAGATTTTCGATCTTAGCCCTATTAGTAACCATGGCGTATTTGAAAAAATACCGATGGGATGTTTTTTTGATCGACTCAGATTATCAGTCGTTACTTCTTTTCGCGAGGAGACCAATTCAGCAGCAGCACAGATTAATATCGAGATTTTGATAATGAATCTCAAAAACCCTTTTGTAAAGTTGATTATCTTGCTCTTTGAGGGGGATTGGGGGAGCTTTATTGCGAGTTTTTCAGCGGAACAGCAAGCGGCTCTTAAACAGGCGATAGATCGTAATCAGTTAAATGTTGTAGAGACATCTCAGCGACCAAGCTACTGGCACTTATTTAACCTTGCGAATGAGTTCGGAGCAGATTCATGCTCAGTTCAGAATTCAGATATTTACCTTCCGATGACCAGTGTAGAGAAAATGATTATCGATGGTTTCTTTTTTTCTAACCGCTTCCATGCGATAACACGATGGAACATTACGATAAACGGAATTTTCTTACAGTCGCTAGTGCCAACTCCGCCTTGGTCCGAAATCAATCTTTCCGAGTTTACTATTAAAGAAAAAAATTATTTTAGTTACGATGCTTATTTTCTCGATGTGCCAATTGTCATTCCAGAATCGATTAAAAAAGTATTACTAGGTAGTTTGGGTTGTGACACAGCTTTGGCAGCTATATTTAAGGCGTCAGGTTATAGCGTCACTAATCCGTGTCTTCGTTATGAAATGATTCATGTTGATGATAAGCCACGAAATTATAGTAGTGGCAATGCTAGTAGTGAGTTAAATCAAAATATTGATGCTTTCGAAGAAACTATAAGAAATAGTTTTAAGCAGCGGGTTATTTGGAAAAGCTTGAATAAAGTGTCGTCGTTGCGCCGTCATGCCGCTTGGCTCGGGCATCCTAATGTTATAAATCCATGGCACTCGATTTATCGTGCGCTAGGTGCGACAGTCTGGTCTGGTGAAATTTCGTCAGTAGCGCTTCACTTCAAGAAGCTGTCGATAACCTGCCAGCAATTAGAGTTAGAGGTGGGTAATTTATCTTTTGAACCATCTCTGCTGATGAAGGAAATGGAAGAAAGCTCAGTCTTTCTTGAATGGGAACTTTCCGGCTTTGAACATCATGCGCACGTCGTAGAATTGTTGTCGAAGTCGAACAACTATGAAGCACGACTTCTCGCAGAGCGCTTGGCAACATACCCCTGGTTGTCAATGATCCATGTTGATAAAGCAACACCTGAGGAGGTTGCTGCGCTTTTTGATTCCATTTTGGTAATCAAGGGGTGTCTGAGCCATCATTTGGAAGCGAATACTAGTGACCTATCTGATTTGTCGATTCTAGCTACGAATCGATCCATACTTGGGTCAAAGGCGGTGTTCCCGGTAAATTCTATGATCAGTAGTCTGCTGAATGAAGGGGCTAGCTCAAGTTCCTCAAGTCGAGTAACGACAGGGGTGTACCTTTCTTCTCCACAAAAAGTGCTTATCATAGATCCCGATGCCAAGAACTGGTCAGGGCACTATATGGCCTACAATGAGAAACTCTCCTCACAGCTTCAAAAGCTAGGGGCAGATGTTCAGGTGGTATGTCGCAAAGATATTGACTCAGAAATAATTGCCTCGCGCCCAAACTATTTGCCCACGTTGTCAGCACACTCTTGGGATGTTGGTAATTGCGCAGAGAATGAAAAATCTGTTTTGAGCTTCAAATCCGAAATCAAGCTGGTTCTGGATCGCGCTTTTAAAGAATGTGATCAGTCAATCCTTTTGTACATGTACTGTGGAAGTGTTGGTCATGCGCAGGTTCTCAGGGATTTTCTCCAGCGATACCCGAAGCTTTGCATAAATATCAATTTGTTTTGGCTTTCGTTTACTTTAAGTCACGCAAGTGCTCAGAATTGGAGATCGTTATTTGAATGGGCGTATAAGGAAACTGATAATGAACGGATTATTGTTACGTTACCTACAATGGAGTTGTGTGACGAGCTAGCTGAATATACAGGTTGTGTTCTTCCTGTTGCGCCACATCCGAGTACTGGTGTTTCCGATCAGAAGTTTAGTGAATTGAGCGTTAATAATGATCTGTCTGATATTAAGCGAAAGTTACATGTTCTGTTTCCAGGCGCACCAAGACTTGAAAAAGGATATTTGATATCGCTAGAGTGTGCAAAAATTTTGACGAGCTATTCAGAATTTCATCCAATAATACGGTATGCACCAACGTTTTCAACACCGAAGGAACTTGCTGATCCTTTAGCCGGCATGCCGGATGATTTGGAGGTTGTCGAAGGCGAATTGACTGATCAGGTTTTTCTTAGTTTGTTTTCTCGCAGTGATATTGTTGTCTTGCCATATACTCCCGATGCTTTTTCTAAGCGAACATCCGGGCTTTTGATTGATGCTATCTATCACGGGGTGCCGTGCGTTGTCGTAAAGGGCACATGGCTTGGAAATATTGTTCAGCAATATGGGGGTGGCATTGTTATTGATGAAGCCTCTGCAAATCAACTTGCTGATGCAGTCAAGGTAATTGCAGAAAATTACACTGACTATCGATCCCAAGCTATACAAGCGGGTATCAAATATTTTTCAGGAAATTCATGGGATGCACTTTCAAGATTTTTGCTTAATCCCACCGGATTGCAACCTTTGCTAATTCCGTCACCAGATCAACTATCGATCCCTATCGTCGGACCATTCTTGCGTCAAGAAAAAGCTCATTGGGATGAAACTAATGGTGTTGACCAGCTATTTGCATCAGCAATCACAGGCTCAACAATGATTGACGTGGGAGCACACCACGGCTTCGCACTTGCACCGTTTTTGTCTAAAGAGTGGAGGATTTATGCTTTTGAGCCCGACGAAAAAAACAGGGCCAAATTGCTGGAGCGACTCGCGAGCCAGAAGAACAAGGCGCTGGTCAACATCGATACCCGTTGCGTCAGCAACAAATCAGTGAAAGACGTTGCGTTCTATAGTTCAGAGCAAAGCACCGGCATCAGCGGACTTTCTGCCTTCCATGAAAGCCATGTCGAAGCCCAGCGGGTGGATACCGTTACCCTCACGGAGTTCTTTGAGGGCAAGCCGCTGCCGGTAGTGGATTTTCTGAAGATTGATACGGAAGGGCACGATCTCTTCGTGCTGCAAGGTTTTCCGTGGGACCGCACCAAACCCGCCGTGATCGAATGCGAATTTGAAGATACCAAGACGGTGCCGCTGGGCTACACCTTCGACGATTTGGCGAATTTTCTGGTGGACAAGGGCTACACGGTGTATGTGAGCGAGTGGCATCCCATCATTCGCTATGGCATTCGCCATGACTGGCGGCAATTGATGCGCTACCCCTGCGAACTGGCGGATTCGAAGGGCTGGGGCAACCTGCTGGCCTTCCGCGATCCGATCGATGAGAAGGATCTGGTCGCGGCGGTACGCAAGGTGCTGAAAGTCGGCACTGGCGAGACGGCAAAACCAGCGGCGGTGCCACCTGCCAAGACGAGTGTAACGGCGGCTCCCGCTGTTGGCACCAAGCCTGTGGCGGTGTTTTTGGCCCAACCTGGCGGGCGTGCTTTCAAGGTGGTGCCGGGCACGCATTTCACCGAACTCTCGGCCAACCAATGGCGTTATACCCATTCTGACGCTGCGCAAAAGCTCTGGCAGGCGGTGTTTGATGTGGCGGGTTCCACGGCGGGACGCAGCTTTGTGGGGGGTATACGCCTGAAGTCAAACCGGGCGATGACGGTATCGGTCAGCATTGGCCGGCACGGTAGTTCAGAATACGAAGGGGCGAGCAAGCGCATTACGCTGGCCCCGGGCGTGGCGCAAAGCGTGCAGGTGCGCAAGGAGTTTGCCAAGCCGCATGACGCGCTTAGGTTGCAGGTAGAGGTGTTGCAACTGGAAGGGGGCGGCACGGCCGATCTGACAATCGATGTGCTGTCTGTGAATGAAACCCTGGCAAGCATCCGCCGCCACTTGCCCGAGAGTGACTTGAATTTGCGCGTGGCGAATCGCCTGTTCCGCGACGGAAATTACTCAATGGCGATGGGGCTGTATCTGCTGCTCAATCAGCAGCGACCACTCAAAATGTATGCCGATAACGCTCACCTGGCTGCCCGAAAACTGGGCATGGCTGCAGTAGAGACCTTAGACGAGTTGATGCAGCATGTGGCCTGATGGGTGTGCGGTCGGAAGTTTGATTTAGAAATCGGAGAAATCGAAACAAATGAAAAAAGCGCTTATCACCGGCATCACCGGCCAGGACGGTTCGTACCTGGCCGAATTCCTGTTGGAAAAAGGCTACGAAGTGCACGGCATCAAACGCCGCGCCTCGTCGTTCAATACCCAGCGCGTAGACCACATCTACCAGGGCCCACACATCGACAATCAGCGTTTCATCCTGCACTACGGTGATTTGACCGATGCCTCTAACCTAACCCGCATCCTGCAGCAGGTTCAGCCCGATGAGGTATACAACCTGGGCGCGCAGTCACACGTGGCGGTCAGCTTTGAATCGCCAGAATACACGGCCGACGTCGATGGCATGGGCACCTTGCGCCTGCTGGAGGCGATCCGCTTGCTTGGCCTGGACAAGAAAACACGCTTTTATCAAGCATCCACTTCGGAGCTTTACGGCCTGGTGCAAGAAACCCCGCAGCGTGAAACCACGCCGTTTTACCCGCGCAGCCCCTACGCGGTAGCCAAGCTCTACGCCTACTGGATAACCGTGAACTACCGCGAGGCCTATGGCATGTATGCCTGCAACGGCATCTTGTTCAATCATGAATCACCGCGCCGGGGCGAGACTTTCGTCACCCGCAAAATCACCCGCGGCCTGGCCAACATCGCGCTGGGGCTGGAAAAATGTCTGTATCTTGGCAACCTGGATGCACTGCGCGATTGGGGCCACGCCAAAGACTATGTGCGCATGCAGTGGATGATGCTGCAGCAAGAGCAGCCCGAAGACTTTGTGATTGCCACCGGCAAGCAGTACACAGTGCGCCAGTTTGTGCAATGGTCAGCAGCCGAGTTGGGCGTTACCTTGCGCTTTGGTGGGGCTGGGGTGGATGAAACGGCGGTGGTTGCCGCTATTGATGGTGACAAGGCCCCCGCCCTCAAGGTGGGCGATGTGGTGGTGTCGGTAGACCCGCGCTATTTCCGCCCGACCGAGGTTGAAACACTGTTGGGCGACCCCACCAAAGCCAAAACCAAACTGGGCTGGGTGCCCGAGATTACGGTGCAAGAGATGTGCGCTGAAATGGTGGCCGCAGACCTGCGCGACGCTCAACGCCATGCGCTGTTGAAGGCGCATGGGCATGCGGTCAGTATGAGTTCGGAGCGTTAAAAATGCCAGTCTTATCGATGTTTTACGGCATTGTTGTTTACATGTATTTTTACGACAACAAGCAGCACCATATGCCGCACTTTCACGTTGAGTACGCCGAGTTTTCAGCGGTGGTATCTATTGCAGATGGCGAAGTCTTGGGCGGCAGCCTGCCTTCTGGCAAGATGAAGCTTGTGCAGGCTTGGCTTGAGATCCATCGCGACGCGATCACGGCGGATTGGGGCCTTACAGTGCAGGGTATTCCGCCACAGCGTATTCGGCCGCTTGAGTGAGGTGAAAAATGATGAACAAAGTTGTGGGCGTCAAGCCGTTGCAAGACGGTGTGTTGTGGGTCGAAATGGCCAATGGTGCGAAAGGCGAGTTTGATGTGAAGCCGTATATGGTTTCTGATTTTTTTAGCGCACTGAAGAAGGCCGACTATTTCGAAAAGGTTCAGTTGTTTTTTGCTGGTGTGGGATGGCCCGATGGGCAAGACCTAGGGCCAGACACGATTGCCACCGAACTGCGCCAGCGTGTGTCGGCATGACTCCGCTGAAGCAGGATAAAGTTTTTGTCGCGGGTCACCGTGGCATGGTGGGCAGCGCCATTGTGCGCAGGCTGCAGGCACTGGGCCACACGAATTTGCTCACAGCCGGTAGTGACGCGCTGGACTTGACGAACCAGGCAGCGGTGCAGACGTTTTTTGCTGCCAACGCCATTGACCAGGTGGTTTTGGCAGCAGCCAAGGTGGGGGGCATTCATGCCAACAACACCTACCCGGCTGAGTTCATTTACCAAAACCTGATGATCCAGGCCAACATCATTCAGGCGGCGCACAGCGCGGGTGTGCAAAAGTTGCTGTTTTTGGGTTCAAGCTGCATTTACCCCAAAAATGCTGCTCAACCAATGGCCGAGGATGCCTTGCTAACGGGAACCTTGGAGGCCACCAACGAGCCCTATGCCATTGCCAAGATAGCGGGCATCAAACTGTGCGAAAGCTACAACCGCCAATATGGCCGCGACTACCGCAGCGTGATGCCCACCAACCTGTACGGGCCAGGCGACAACTTTCACCCCGACAACAGCCACGTCATTCCGGCCATGATGCGCCGGTTTCATGAGGCCGTGCAATCGGGTGCGGCTGAAGTGGTGGTGTGGGGCAGTGGCACCCCCATGCGGGAGTTTTTGCATGTGGACGACATGGCTGCCGCCAGTGTGCATGTGATGAACCTGCCGCTGGCGGAATACGCGGCCCATACAACACCCATGCTGTCCCACATCAATGTAGGTACGGGGGTGGACTGCACCATTCGGGAGCTGGCAGAAACGCTGTCGCGGGTCACCGGGTTTGCGGGCAAGCTGGCTTTTGACACCAGCAAGCCAGACGGTACGCCGCGCAAGCTGATGGATGTTTCGCGGCTAAAAGCGTTGGGGTGGCAAGCGCAAACCCAACTTGAAGACGGTCTGCGCGATACCTATGCCTGGTTTCTGGCCAACCAAGACAAATACCGACAGGCTTAAGCGTGCAAACCGGGCCGCTGGTGTCGGTGGTGATGCCTTCGCTGAACCAAGTGGAGTTCATTGGCGCGGCGATTGATAGCGTTCTGGGGCAAGACTACCCGCACCTGGAGTTGATCGTGGCAGATGGCGGCTCAACCGATGGCACGGTTGAATTGCTCGCCGCCCGGCAGTCAGCGGACGCGCGTTTGCACTGGCAGTCGGGTAAGGACACGGGGCCTGCGCAGGCGATCAATTCTGCGCTGAAGTTGGTTCGCGGCACGGTAGTGGGCTGGTTGAATTCTGACGACCTTTATGCGCCTGGTGCAATTCGACGGGCGGTAACCGCGTTGCAAGCCAACCCGAAGTGGCTCTTGGTCTACGGGCATGGTGTGCATGTGGACGGTTTTGGGCTGCCACTGCATCGCTACCCCACTTTGCCACCCGCTACACCAATCACTCAGTTTGCCGAAGGTTGCTTCATTTGCCAGCCCACCGTATTTGCCCGACGAACCCTGTGGCAGTTGCTAGGGCCCCTGGATCAGAGTTTGAAAGCGGCTTTTGATTTTGAGTATTGGCTGCGTACGTTTTCGGCATTTCCTGGGCGCATTGGGTTTGTAGACGCAACGCAGGCCCACTCTCGGCTCCATGCGGGCTGCATCACGGTGCGAATGCGCCGCACGGTGGCAATGGAAGGCATGCAGGTGTTGGCGCGGCACTTAGGCAGTGCGCCGAAAGAGTGGCTGCTGACCTACGTAAATGAGTTGTTGGCTGATCCAGAAGTGGCTGGCACTCTGGATATGCGCGCACATGTGGATGAAACACTTGCCGTGGCACGGCAATGGTTGCGTCAAGACGACTTGCCGGGATTGAAATTGATTTTGAAGAAGCTGCTGGTATGACGAATGTAGCGAAAGCCGTGTCTGGTTGTAGTTTGACAATGCCCTTAAAAAGAATGGCTGAGGACTAAACAAGCCCGGGCGAGTTTCAGCGAGACAAATTGAAAATGACACAACGCAAAGGCATCATCCTCGCCGGAGGCTCCGGCACCCGGCGGTACCCGCCTGCACCCGGCCACTCTGGCCATCAGCAAGCAATTGCTGCCGGTGTACGACAAACCCATGGTTTATTACCCGCTCAGCACGCTGATGGCGCAGGCCTTCACCATTGGTGCGGATTTTATAGGCCGCCATCCGCCCGTGGCGAGCTGGAGATTACCGACCTGAACCGCCTGTACCTGGAGCGCGAGCAACTGGCCCGGCCGCTGGCCAAGGATGGCTATGGGCAGTATTTGCTGGGGTTGTTGGGGGAGAGGGTGTTTTGAAGGTGAGCATGGTGCTGAAGGCGAGTCTGCGCGATAAGATGACCAATTTGTCAAATCCAACAGGAGCAACACCATGCTGACGCTGCGCGCCACTTTGGAGCCGAACGGACATCTGGCACTACCACCAGACGCCAGCCAAAACTGCAACCACTGGTTGCAGAAATAAGCTGAACCAAACCATGCCCACCCCAACCATGCAAGACGAGTTACTTGACCCCAAGAACGACTTTGTCTTCAAAAAGCTCTTTGCTGACGCCCCCGCTCTACTGGCCGCCCTGATCAACGCCGTGCGCAGCGATGAGCCGCCCATCGAAGTGGTTGAAGTCACCAACCCCCGCATCGAGCCCGAAGAGATGAACGGCAAATTCATCGTGCTCGACATCCTGGCCAAAGACCAGCAGGGTCACCGCTACAACATCGAAATGCAAGTGCGCCGCTTTGACGCCTGGAGCGCGCGCAGCACCTACTACTTGGCCCGCACACTCTCAAGCCAAGTCGTCAGCGGCCAAGACTACCTCGCCCTCAAACCCGTCATCGGCATCCACCTGCTGGATTTTGATCTCTTTGACGAACCCGGCCAAACCAACCAAGCCCAATGGTGCTTTGAACTGCGCGACCGCACCAATCCACAAACAAAACTTGGCGACGAACTGCAATTGCATATCATTGAACTATCCAAAGCAGACCGCCTGGGGCTAACCCCCGGCCACCTGGCACATTGGATCGCACTGTTTGAACACTGGCAGGAGGAAAGCACCATGCAAACCATCGACTACCCCCCGGTCCAACAAGCGCTGGACCGGCTCAAAGGCCTAAGCGCCGACGCCGAAACCCGCCGCCTGGCGTTTGTACGCGAACGCGCCTTGCTCGACGAGGCCACAGCAATCAACGCAGCCACGGCTAGAGGCAAGCTAGAAGGAAAGCTAGAAGGAAGGCTAGAAGGAAAGCTAGAAGGAAAGCTAGAAGGTGAAGCGTTGCTGCTCCAGCGCCTACTAACCAAACGCTTCGGCCCCCTAAGCCTAGACACCAGCCAACGCCTCAACACAGCCACCACCGAGCAGCTAGAACTCTGGGCCGACCGCATACTGGACGCCCCCACGCTGGACGCCGTCTTTGCCGAGCACTGATTCGTCAAGTTCAACAAGATTAATGGGGGTCAGATTCGAATTATTCTTACCCGCTCAGCACGCTGATGCTGGCGGGCATTCGCGACATCTTGCTCATCAGCACGCCGCAAGACACGCCGCGTTTTGCGCAGCTGCTGGGCGATGGCAGCCAGTGGGGCATCAGCATTCAATATGCGGTGCAGCCCAGCCCCGACGGTCTGGCGCAGGCCTTCACCATTGGTGCGGATTTTATAGGCCGCCATCCGCCGTGGCGAGCTGGAGATTACCGACCTGAACCGCCTGTACCTGGAGCGCGAGCAACTGGGCGTGCAAATCATGGGCCGTGGCTGAGGTGGGCCGGATCTTTGGCGCTCACAGAAACTGACCCACCTCTGCTCACTGGAATTGACCCACTGACTTTGGCTGGGATGTGCGGTGTACCCGCCCGCCGTGGACAAGCCACCTGTCCACAGGACGAGCCTGTGGACGCCCTGCGGGTGCGTGGCTTGCCCACCGCTCCCCGATGGCTGCCTACGGCCTGACGCGCGGCGCTTGCCAAACAGCCTTTTTGGAACTATTCGAAGTCCGAGCGGCCAAGGCGTGGGCTGCAAACTGGGGGGGCGTGAGCCGGTGTTGCGCTGATGCCGACCAAGGCGAGGATCAGAGTTGGCGGGCCTGCGAAGACTTGGCATTGAGCCAAACAAGCGGTAGAACGTAGGCGTAAAGAAGAACGGGCGCGCCAGCGGCGACAGAACCGAACAAGTTATTTCGGCTGGTGTCAACGATGGCCGAGAAACGTGGCTGCAAAGTTTCTGTGCCAGCACCGAGGCACTGCCAGACGACTTTTTGGCCCCGCGCCAGGATCCATCCGCTCAACAGCGCGATTGGTGTTTGAGTTGACGGGCCCAAAGCAATATGTTGCGCACGCTTGACACCAATATTTGTGGCGCTGGACGAAGTGTGGGTGTCCACCCAGCACACCCGTGACGCGGTGGTGCCGCTGTGCGCGGGCATGGCGCACCCGGTGCCGTTGCGCCTGATGTCGATGGCGGTGGAGTTGGGGCCAGTCTCAGCCGCAACCGGCTCGGGCAGCAAACGCGGGGCAGGCAGCACCCACCCACGCGCCGTGATGCGCCGGCGTTTCGGCCTGCCCGAGCAGGCACGCCTCTTTTGCTTTGCGTTTGATCTGAACGCCTCGATTCACCGCAAGAACCCGCAATCGGCCCTGGCCGCGTTCCGGCGCGCGTTCCCGGCAGACGCCTGGGGGGCGCATCAAGTGGGCCTGGTGGTCAAAGTGCAGCGCCCGGCTGAAGCAAATTTGGGCTGAACTTGGCGCTGGGCCAACTCGGGGGGGCTAAGCCCGCTGCAACACTGGAAACCTAACTTGGGTGGATTGGGTAACCATGTCCCTAGCAGAACAGATCAAGCCAATCTCGTACCTCAAATCTAACGCCGCAGATATTGTGAAGCAAAAATGGTTGTCATGGACATTGGTGCTTACGAGAGGCAGCAGGAGACGTTGGCGTTGCTGAAACTTTTGAATCTTGGCAGGAAAGATTTCCAAGAGGGTAAATTTCAATCAGCGGACGATTTCTTCATCGATATAAATGAATAACGCCACTACCAACATCGTGTCGGCTACGTTTGCTGCGGATGGCCCCGTCATCACCTGTCTAATTTCAGTATCCGCTTTATCAGAAGCGTCGGGAAGTCCTGCCGTTGGCCAGCAACAAGATACACATAGGTATCGTTGACTATCCGCCGGTAGACCAGTTTGTGATGCGAGGTGTAGACGTTCTGATAGTCCACAATACCAACCGAAACCAGTTCTTGGACTGGCGTTCCGCTGAAACGGTTAGTGTCGACTTTTGCCAACTTGTCGAAAATCTCGTCTTCGGCTTTCAGCCAAGATGCTTCGCTCCACTTGTCCAACATGTATTCCTGCAGCGAAAGCAAGTCATCCTGGGCATCGGGAAGAATGATGATTGCCATTATTTTCGGCTTTGACGGGCAACGAGTAACTGCGCCCGTGAATCAGCTACGGAAATACCTTTTCCTTGCAAGCGGTCCTTTTCTCCCAAAGCAATGATTTTCAAAGCCGCGAGCAGCGCTTCTTTTTCCTGATACTGCTTGACACTTTCAATCACCATGCTGGCTTCCCCATTTTGGGTAATGAAGAACGGATTGCCGTTCATCTCCAGGTCATCGGAAATTTGGGCAGCGTGGCTTTTTAAGTACGAAATGGATTTGATATTTGCAATCGACTGCATGTTGACCCTTGTGGATTGATGGGTCTAAATTTAGTACCGAATTTGGTTTTTGTCAAGCGGTGGCATGCGCAAGAGCGTGCAAGCCGAGCTTGACGAGTTTTTTGCCCATTTTGGCGGACACCGCTGGTTTTGCTGGCCCACCATTGACCCGTGCACCTTTATTACATTGGCTCATCTGGTCATGGACAATAAGGTGATCTCACGCCTTGCTGGGGCGTGATGGGTCGGGGGCACGTCAACATGCGTTGCTGCGAAGCCACGGGCACGAGGTTTCCATCTGGTGCGGGCTGGCCGGTGTTCGCGCCCGATGAGGTGGGGCAGGGCTACAGTCGGCGGTTGAAGCAAATTTGGGCTGAACTTGGCGCTGGGCCAACTCGGGTGGGCTAAGCCCGCTGCAACACTGGAAACCTAACTTGGGTGGATTG
>JAUXWL010000521.1 GCA_030680155.1 Anaerolineales bacterium | reverse complement strand
GCGAGATATTAAAGATTTGCTTTCATATTACAAAGGTGAAAAAGAAGAATATCAAGTATTTTGGGAAGGCTTACATCAGGGTGGGTTTTCTTCAATTTATATAAACAATCTAAATATCCCAAATGCCAAAGAGACAATATTACAAACAAAATATTTACCCAATTTTTCAGCAGAAAGATTTGCTCAAGGGATTCTTGATGCTGATTATAAAAAGAGAGGCTAAATGACACTCCCTCACACCCACTCCCCCACCCTCCTCAAACCGGACAAACCCGTTGGCATTGTCGGCTACGGCGCGTACGTGCCGCGCTATCGTCTGCCCGCCAAGGAAGTCGCGCGCGTATGGACAGGCAAGACGGGCGGACTGCCCATCAAAGAGAAAGCCGTGCCCGGGCTCGATGAAGACGTGATCACCATGTCCATCGAAGCGGCACGCAATGCCATGCTCCGCGCACAAATTGACCCGCACGAATTGCGCGCGGTCTGGGTCGGGTCAGAGTCGCATCCGTATGCGGTCAAACCAACTTCCACCTTAGTCGCCGAAGCGATTGGCGCTGTCCCCAACACCCAAGCCGCAGACTGGGAATTCGCCTGCAAGGCGGGGACAGAGGCGCTCGTCGCTGCGATGGGACTGGTCGGCTCGGGCATGGGACATTACGCCATGGCAATCGGCATGGACACCGCGCAAGGCAAGCCCGGCGACGCGCTCGAATACACCGCGGGCGCGGGCGGCGGCGCGTACATCGTTGGTTCTGCTGAAGAATCCCTCGCAATCATTAACGCCTCGTATTCCTACGTCACCGACACGCCCGATTTCTGGCGGCGCGAATATCAAAAATACCCCGAACACGGGATGCGCTTCACGGGCGAACCCGCCTACTTCAAGCACATCACCGAAGCCGCCACCCATCTCATGGAAGCGATAGGCTCCACCGCCAATGATTACAAGTGGGCGATCTTCCACCAGCCGAATACAAAATTCCCGCAGCGTGTGGCGGGGCAGCTTGGATT
>JAUXWL010000516.1 GCA_030680155.1 Anaerolineales bacterium | reverse complement strand
GGGTGTGGCTGTTTCCGTGGGTGTTGCCATGGGGAGCGGCGTATCTGTTGGCGTCTGGGTGGGAGGCGCAAAGAGGGCGGTTTGAGTCCACGCGGCGGCGGCGGTCTCCACAATGGCAGTGAGCGGGGCGTTCGGGTCAAGCGTGGGGATGGGTTCGGATGCAGGCGCAAATACCGGCACACAGGCGAGGGCAAACGCCGCTGCGATTAATAATGATACGATCCTAAAGTCCCGCCGCATGATTCTCCAGAAAAAATTCCATCACGCCATGGATTTATTTGTCGGGAAAATCCATGGGCGTAATGTTGAAACCACTAATCCTGCGGCGGATTGGTTGAGAGATAACTCTCTCTTGGCTCTTCTTTACGAATTGCCACCCAATCGCCATCAAATGTGCCGCCTACAATTCTCCCCCACTGCATATTTTCATTTCTGACGCCTTCAGCGCCAATAAAAACCTGTTTGCCGCGCCCTAGGGTGCCGGACTTTTCGGATGAAGTGCGGGGTTTTTGATAGATTGTGACTTCCGCTGCAAGTACATGCCATGTTGGAAGGGAAGGGGTGGTATTTACAGGCGTTGATTTGTCATCCGACGAATCCCCGGAAAGGGAACCTTCTCCTATGACATCCGGCAGGCTGTTAACAACGTGCGGCGAGCGCAGCCATTGCTCAGGGTCAACATAATGTTCCTTCACCAATGCCTTGTTTCGGTTGGACGATGGCGCCGGCCAGTTCTGAGGCTGATTTCGCAAAATGGTGGTTATGGAAATATCGAAATGAAGGTGATAGGAGAACAACCCTTCGCCATTGCCCACTTGCGAAATTTGCTGCCCTGTTTTTACAACATCACCAGGCCTGACCCTGATATTTGCGACATGCGCATAGCGGCTGAATAGGGGTTTTCCGTCCACGATCCCGTGTTCGATCACGATGATATTGCCCCAATAATTTCTATTGGGCCAGAGCTGCGCGTATGTTACTACGCCGTCTCCTATGGAATAGACTGGGGCCAGCTTATCCGCATCCCAGTTTCCTGGCAGGTTCAAATTCAGATCTGCCCCGGTATGAATACCATATCCATAATTAGGGGCTTTGGAGTTGAGAAAGCCGGTTGCATCTGTCCACTTGCTGGGCCAGATTTGACCTGAATTTCGTTCTTCTTCGGTACCGACCGGTGACCTAAAAAACATGGCTCGTCTCCTTTTTCACTACGCTTGACACGACCTGTTCCCTGCATTCATTATAACTACGGAATGTGCTTTTCGTTCCGTTCACGACGAGGCTATTTTACGGTAATGACCACCTGTGCATAGCACATCTGCCCTTCCACGATCCAGGTCATTTGCCGAACCCCCGTACCTTTTGGTGCTTTGGCGTTCAGTGAGATTTTGTAACTTTGGCCTGGCTGCAACCCAACAGGGATTTCCACGCGGGTGGCATTGGTCATTTGCACACCGCCGGCATATTTCACATCCACACCGGAATCCCATGCTCTGGTGCCGGTATTTTTTACGCTCCACTTAATCTCAAAGTTACTATCCGCTTTGATTTCTTCATAAAGGCTTGGGCTTAGTGTGGATACAAAGCATGAATAAGGCTTGGAGGTGGATTGTGCAGGCGGTGGCGGCGGGAAGGGTGTACTTGTGAAGGTGGGCGGTAGAGGTGTATCGGTAATGATCAGTATTGGTTCAAATGTAGGCTCGAGGGTTAACGTGAAAGCGAGGGTGGGCGATGCGGCTGACACCTGGGCATTCATCGTTTGAGTTGCAGCCTCTGCCATCAGGTTGTTGGCTTCCAATGTTTGAGCAACCGCCGTATTTACCTGGGATTGCACATCCGCTGGGGCTTGTTGCGCTGGTAAACAGGCAGCTACCAGGAATACGAGCGCAATCAAAATCATGGTTTTTTTTATCATAATATGGTTCTCCTTTTGCAGTGGCGGGCAGGGCAGGTTTCAGAAAACCCACCCTGCCTCGGTAGC
>JAUXWL010000512.1 GCA_030680155.1 Anaerolineales bacterium | reverse complement strand
TTTTACGGCGGCGCGAAATGGGGCGAACAGTTGAAACTTGCCCTGCCCAAGTTTACACAGACGCGATCCGCCGAATATTCAAGCTCAGACACGGACGCACAAGCCTATGCCGAACCCAGCGCCACGGGCGAAATTATGCCTTTGCATTATGTGTCAAATGCGCCTGTCGGTGTGAAGTTTGAAAAGGGCGGGCAAATGAAAATGTGGGACGGTGGATAATGGCGAAGCGAACTTACAAAGTAAGGCGATTCAATGCCGCAAGCCGCGCAACCATCGAACAAGTTAACGCGATCCTGGGCGAATACGAATTACAGGGTTATGACCTGTCTGTTCGTCAACTGTTTTACCAAATGGTATCGCGCGACCTACTGCCAAATTCACAAAAGGAATACAAGCGGCTGGGCGAACTTGTAAATGCCGCGCGGCTGGCTGGGCTTGTTGACTGGGACATGATACGGGATCGCGGGCGCACGACCGAAGGCAATTCACACTTCAAAGACCCGTCACATATTTTGAATATAGCGGCGTCACAATTCGCCATAGACAAATGGCTTGACCAAAAATATCACGTTGAAGTCATGGTAGAAAAACAAGCGTTAGAGGGCGTGCTATTGCCAGTCTGTCAAGAACTTGACATAAACTTTACGGCGAATAAAGGCTATTCAAGCGTAAGCGCATTTTACGAACGCGGGCGTCACTTCGGGCGGCTGAATAAACAAATAGTAGTCTTATACCTGGGCGACCATGACCCCAGCGGGTTGGACATGACGCGGGACGTGTCCGAGCGTTTGTCTATGTTTGCGGAATGTGAAGTCAAAGTAGAACGGCTTGCGCTGAATTATCCGCAAGTCGAGACGCTGAAACCCCCGCCGAACATGACCAAAGAAACCGACACACGCGCGGCGGCATACATGGCGAAATATAAAGCGTCCTGGGAACTTGACGCGGTAGAACCTGCGACCCTGGCGCAAGTTGTGCGTGACGCTGTTTTGAAATATCGGGACGCGGACAAATGGCAAAATGCAGTCATGGCGGAAAAACGCATGAAAGCCGAATTGCAAGAATTCGCGGACAGTTACGGCGGTGACGCATGAATAACATTCAAACTGTAACCGCATTTGAAACGCACGCGCTGGCATTGTCGGCGCGTGCGGAAACCGACACGCTGACAAAGCGGCTGTTTGAACGGCGGATTATTCCCGAAGTCATTACAACTTTTCAAATTGAATCGCGTGGCAATGGCTGGCAATATCCTACAAATGGCGGCGGCTTGCGTTGGAAAAATTTTGACAGTAACGCGAATCCAAAATACCAATGGCTTGACGGTAAAAGCGAAAAAGCAAGCGCATTGTATTACGCCGAAGACCTAATAGACCAGGTAGCAATAAGCGGCGGCGTTTGTTGGTATGTTTCAGGTGAACCCGATGTATGGGCGATGCGAAGCGCGGGAATTCCCTATGCTTTCAGTGGCTTTACTGAAAAGGCAATAAGTCCGCACTTTGTAGAATTCCTGCAAAGCATGGGCGTCATGCTTTTATATATCGCGCCTGACCTGGACGAAACAGGCGCGGCATTTGCCCGCAAGATAGCAACTGCCTTGCAAGGGACGGGTATAGAGTTGGATTGTCGGCAATTGCCCGCCGAACTTGGGGAGCGGGGCGATATTGGAAAAGCCTGGCAGAAACACAATTCAAAAATTCCGTTTGTGTATTATCTGCTTGGCTTGCCCCGATGGTATCCCGAACCTGAAAAGCCAAAGGTGGAAACCCCGCTTGTCGTGTCAACTGGCGAATGGGGAGACATCCCCGCCGACTATCGCAAAAGAATTATGGACGCTTGCGGTGTGACCAAAATAGGCGGCGCGGGCTTTTCAAATAATGTTTGCTGTCCGATTCACAACGAAGAAAAGCCGTCCGCGCATTTTCACGAATTCAAAGGCTTGTACTGCTTTCACGAAATGAAATTCTACAAATGGGTTGAAGTTGGCGCGGTGCTGGGCATTGACCCATTCAAACAGGAAAAGCCGACCGTTATTTTTACCAGTCCACAAATGGCGGTAGAAGCACAACGGGAATTTATACGCCTGAAACTTACCGCCTTGTGTCGTTTACTTGACGAACTGTATTTGCAGGGATTCAAAGGCGGTGAAGTGCTGACCGTGAAGGAATTACAGGCGGCTTGTCAAAACCTTTCCCCTTATGCTATTCGTCAAGCGATGAAACAAGCCGAAGGCAAAGGCAAAAATGCGGCTTTTTTGTCGAAAGTTTTCCCCTCATATGCTAGAAGTATTGAGGGGAAAAAACACGACAAAAAATACAACAAGCCCGGCAAGCCAAAGGGAAGACCCGCAAAACGCTTTCAAGTGCCTGACCTGCAAATGCTTTACGCGGCGTTGAATGTTCAACCTGAAACGATTCAGACCATCCCCTCCCCCAGCAGGAAGAACGCGGCACAATATCGCGCCGAAGTCATGGCGGCAAAGATACGACACAAGGCGGGCGAATATGCCATAGTGCAACTGGCAAAGCCGCTGGGGATAACCGCGCCGACCTTGCGGGCATACTGCAAACGGGCGAATATTGAAGTAACTCCCCGATACGATAAAAAGCCGATAATAACGGCGGACGATATTCAAGCCTTGCCCGTTGACGTGCAAGAACTGGTGGAATGGCGGCGGGAAGGAAAATTCAAAGGTGCGGTGTGGCTTGAAACTTTGGACGGTAAACACAAATTCACGCCGACACAGGAAGGCGCGGCGCGGGCTGGGCAAAATGGACGTGCTTTCAGGTTAGTCAAGCAACTTGCGAACCATTACAAGGCAAGTGACTAAAAGCGGTGACTTTGTTACGCTGTCTATCGTCTCACTATCGTAACGGGTAAGTATTGAGAACTAGCATTCTCGCACGCAATAAAAGACCAAAAAAGGAAAGGTGAACATGCAAGATAATTCCGAAAGTAGCATAACCACGAAACAACAAAAGGCAATTGCCGCGCTTTTATCCGAACGCACGGCGGGCAAGGCGGCGAAGGCGGCGGGCATAGCCGAACGCACGTTATATACCTGGCTGAATGAACCGAACTTCAAAGCCGCGTTGCGATCCGCTGAAAAGTCTATCCTTGACGATGTAACGCGGCGGCTGTCGGCTGGGCAAGGGCTGGCATTGGACACGCTCACGAAGTTAATACAGTCGGCACGGCATGAAAGTACAAAACTGCGGGCGGCTGTGTCCTGGCTTGAATTGTCTTTGAAGTTTAGGGACATGCAAGACATCGAAGACCGTTTGTCCAAACTGGAGGCGGCATTACATGACAACAAAAAATAAAAACGTTATTGCTTTTCCTGCGACCGTTGAAAAGGTGCAAACCCTGGCTGACGGCGGTATCCGCATAACGCTTGACTTGCCCGAAGACGCCATAGCACAAGCGGCGGCCCTTATGGCGTGCAAGCGTGAGGGTATCCCGTTGAAAGTCGAAGTCAAAGCGGACGGTGACGCATGACCGCAAAGCAACGAATAGCGAAACTGGAAAAGCGGAAAACAAAGGGCGGTTTTACGTGGCGCGAGTTTATCGAAGGCAGGGCAAAAATAGACCCTGACGAATGGCAAAAGTTTGTCGAAGAAAAGCAAAAGGAATGGGAACGAAGTTACGACACACTAGCGGACGCCCTGGGCATTACACGCGCCGAAGTTGACAAGCAACTGGAGGACATAAGCAATGACAACAAAGGCAAGAATAGCAAAACTTGAAAAGACAAGCGGCGCGGGTGACAAGAAATTTTATACATGCGTCATTCACGAAGACGAAGACACGGGCGGCGGGTATGAAGTAAAGCCAGTGAACGGCGAACCGTTACACTTTGCGACACGAAAAGAACTTGACGAATTCGGGGCGCGTCCTGGCGTGGACTTGCTTATTATCCGCATTGTGGCGGCAAGCGAAGCGGACGCATGACGCCCGCACGCGCGAGGTGAGACATGCCTTACGGGTCTCCAAATTTGGAGACCCGTTGACGCATGACGCCCGCACGCGCGAGGTGAGACGCCAAACAAAAACGCCCTGCATAATAGCGGGGCGTTTTGCGTTGTGGGGGAGGGGCGGTTACTTTTTCTTCTTCGGTGCTGGGGGCTGTTCGTCTTCGATGTACTGGAATAATTCGCCTGGCTGAATTCCAAAGAATTGACAAAGCGCATTTATTACAGGAACGTCAAAGCGGCTCACGCTGTTATTCTCCCATGCGTAAAGCGTTTGACGTGAAATGCCTGTATGTTCGGCAACTTCGGCAAGGGGAATATTACGGCGTTCTTTGACGCGCTTTTCTGCAAGCAATACGGCGAAGCGGTTGTTAATTGTCACGTTCATAATTTTACTCCATTCTGTAAACCTAGTCAGACAGGCTTGACGCATTGTATGACTAGGTTTACAATAGTTAAATAACGTCTAGTCAGTCCATTGTAATACAAGACAGACGAAACAAGACCGCACGTTAACAAATTTATAACCGTTGAACGCAACTTGACGCGATGTACTCGCGCTTGGATGTTCACGCGGTGAGGGGATGCGCTGGGGGACGAAGCGCGGACGTATGCAATTCAACTTCAAACGAAAGGCAAAGGACAATGACACAAGAAACTTATAACGACCTGCAAGAATTGACGGGGCAAGAGTCGGGCGCGGTGCAATATGCGGACGGTGAAATTCTCATTTGCAACTGGACGCAAGTACAGGGAATTCCGCGCATGTTTGCGACTGGCTTAATCGGGATGGGTGAGACGTTGACGGCTGTACCGTGTGGCGTGCCTTCCGAAGTCAAGCAAGCCATGAACGAACACGAACGCGAACAAGGCACGGAAGCCAGTACCGAAGGCTTTACGGCGTGGCGCGTGAATGACGAAGTAACCGTAGTGACGCAAAACGACTGGGCATAAAAAACAGACCGCCGACACGTTGACAGTGTCGGCGGCTGTTTGTCACTTACTGCAAAGGACGGTGACAAAGTTATTCTACCAAAGGACGGTGACGAATGACAGTTTATCTAATTCACTTCCAAACGAATTTGAAACACGCGCGGCACTATGTCGGATATGCCGAACACGTCAAGCAACGGATCGAACACCACAAGCACGGCACGGGGGCGCGAATTCTTGCGGCGTGTAACGCGCTGGGCATTGAATACGACATAGCGCGGACGTGGGACGGTGAAGGGCGTGACTTTGAACGCAAATTGAAACGCTGTAAAAATGCGGCGCGTTATTGTCCAGTGTGCAAGCAAGGACACGCACGCGAATACAAACCAAAGGACGGCGAACCATGACAATAACAGAATTTAGGGCAACCCTGCGTAACGTGAGAAGACTCGCGGTTCTCGCGTTATTTACGCTTGCGTTGAAATGGGGCTGGAACTTGTGGCTTGCGGGCGGCGCGGCATGGACGGTGTTTTGGGCATTGGTATTGCTCGACGCCGTAATTTTGTACCGGGGGGGATATGTCAAGTGCCGCTCTTGCGGCGAATACACCAACAAACCGTTTTACACACGCGGCGGTAGTGCGTTATGTGAAAAGTGTGTTCCGAGGTGACGCCATGAGCAAAAGAATATTGAAAATGTTTTTACTGCTTGCGCTGGCTTTCGGCTTGTATGCCATGACCGCAAAAGCAAACGGCGGCGGGGAAGTGCCGACCGCAACGGCGCAACCGACACGAACGCCGACACAGACGCCGACCGTGTGCAATGTTCAAACAGGCATTGAAGGCGGCGCGGTGAACCTGCGAACGTGTGCGGGCGTGTCCTGTGCTGTCCTGGGCATTGTGGCTGAAGGCGAACGCTTGACCATTCTCACGGCTGGCAACTGGACACACGTCACGAACGCGGACGGTGTGACGGGCTGGCTGAATAGTAAATATTGCGTAAGGATAAAGCCATGAAAAAGATACCAAATGCACGCATAACCTTTTTTTACTTACTGGCGTTCGTCCGCTGGTGGCTTGCGAAACCCAACGAACGCCATGAATGGCGTAGGTGGTTATTGTAAAAAATAACCGCGATAAATTCAAAATACTGCAAAGGAAAATAAACCATGTTCAAAAAAATAGGTGTGCTTTTAATAACCGTCCTGGGCGGCGCGTTGCTTGTTTATAGTGCGACTCGTTCACTGGACTTTATCGAATTGACCTTGCCCGAAGACCGCAAAATTCTTGCATACTTCGGACTCGCGGCACTTGACGGCGGCTTGCTGGCGTGGCTGGCGTCTTATCTGTACGGATCGCGCGGCGGCTGGCAACGTGCGATAAGTATTCTTATGGTGGGCGTGGATGCTGTCGGCGCAATTGCCATGTTTACCCTTGACACGTTGTATAACACGGGCAAAGCAGGAATGACCAAAGCTATGACGCCCGAAGAAATGACAAGCGCGGTGCTTGCATTGTCGGCAATTATCGCAGTGAACATTATCGCAACCATTGCACACCATATAACCGACCCTGACAAAATGCGGGAACAAGCCGAAGAAGAAGCGTTCTCGAAAGTGGAAGACGCGACCTTGAAACAAATTTCAAAGAACGCGGACACACTCGCGGCGAACCTTGCGCCGATAATGGCGGCGGACTGGCAAGCACAAACACAGGCGCGTTATATGTCCTATGTCGGCACGGGCAAACGTCCGACCATAGAAGCGACCGCGCAAGACGTGACGCCGAACATGGGCGGCGTTTTGTTGCCATTCCTGGCACAGGAACAACCGAAGGCGGACGGCTTGAACCTGGGCGCGTTGCTGACTGGCTGGCTGGCGAAAGCGAAGGCGGGCGGGCGCACGTTTGAAAGCGTTACGCCTGGCGTGCCTGGTGCAAGCGAACCGAAGACCGAAGACGGCGGCGATTCTTTTCCCGAAGCCGCGCCGAAGTCATAGCGCGAACGTGTGCGCGGTGCGGCAAACCTTATGACGGCGCATTGCATGGGCGTTATTGTGGCAATCCATGCAAGCAAAAAGCATACAGGGAACGCAAGCGGTACGGGAACGCCCAAACGTCAAAAGAACTTCGGACGTGTGCGCGGTGCGGTGTGCAATTTGAAGGCGCGTTGCATGGGCGTTACCATTCGGACGCGTGCAAGCAAGCCGCGTACCGTGAACGCAAAGCACGAAAGGCGGTGACAGTGTGACCGAAGTTTTTCACATTATCGAACGTCCTATGTACCGCGTCATTATCGCGGTGAGTGGTGACGGGCTTGACGTTGACTTTGAAATTCAATTGACTGCCAAAGGTAAACAGTATGCGCGGACGCGGGCGCGTGGCTTTCATCGGCGCATTGAAAGTGACGAAGACGCCATAGCTGAAATTTTGAACGCACGCGACAACTGGCAAGCCGTCCGACCTGACAAGGGTTTTGAACGGCGGCATTTTGGAAACGCTTAAAAACGGGCTTGTTTGCGTTCGGACGATAAAACACACGCGGACGGGGCGTAGCGTTTAACCTGGGGCGTCCTGGGGGCATTTAGGGCATGTCTAGCAATGGACATGCCCTAAATTGTGCCTGTTATCGGGTGCGAGAATGTATCTTCTCGTTACTTTTCTATATTTTCAAATGGAGAATAAAACCAATGAACGAAACACAAGCAACCAATAAAGACATCGAAGCTGTAAGACGTTTGCAAATGTATTTTAGAAACAACCCTTTGCTTGTATGGCAGTATGGCGCAAGCGATGAAGAATTTATGCAATGGGTAAAGAATATTTTGAAAGTCATTCGCGCTGAAGACATGGCGCATGTCAAGCAAGTTTTGGAAAAAGGAAAATAAACCATGAATGAATATATGCTTGAACTTGTAAACGGCTGGACGTGGATATATGCGGATGACTATCACAAAGAACCAGCAACAGAAACGCATGACGCGCGATATGTTTTTACACGTGCAATGCGAACCGTTGAAACCGTAGCGGTGACGAAAGTTATATCTATAACTAAGAACCCAAAGACAGTAACAAACGAACTGAAAGGAAAATAAACCATGAATAAGTTAACAATTGCAAACAAAACGAACGCGGCACGCCTTGACCAAAGCGCGGCGGCTATGTACCTGACTTCTCTGAATAGCGAAGCGGGACGGCGGACAATGGCGCAAGCGTTGAACGTGTGCGCTGGGCTTATGTCCGATAACGCGGACGCGCTGGCGTTCGCCTGGCATGAATTACGCTTTCAACATGTGACCGCGATCCGCGCAAAGTTGAACGAAGTTTATAAACCTGCAACGGTAAACAAAATGCTTGCGGCGTTGCGTGGCGTTTTGCGGTGCGCCTGGCAGGCTGGGCATATGTCCGCCGAAGACTTCCACAAAGCCGCAAGCGTCAAAAGCGTCAAAGGCGAAACACTCCCAGCGGGGCGCGAATTGTCCCAGGGAGAATTAACCGCGCTTATGGCAACCTGCGAACAGGATACAACGAACGCGGGCGCAAGGGACGCGGCTATTATCGGGCTTATGTATTCCTGTGGCTTGCGGCGTGAAGAAGTGGTGACGCTTGACCTGGCTGACTTTGAACCTGAAAGCGGGCGGCTTGTGGTGCGCGGAAAGGGCAACAAAGAACGCACGGCATGGCTGACAGGCGGCGCGGCGCGTGCTGTGGCTGACTGGCTGGCTGTGCGTGGTGGTGAAGTCGGCGCGTTGTTTGTGGCTGTGAATAAGTCGGGGCGCATGGCAAACTGCGAACACATGACGCCGAAGACCATTTATTCGATGCTGGCGAAGCGTGCGACCGAAGCGGGCGTGAAGTCATTTTCTCCCCATGACATGCGGCGGACGTTTGTTAGTGACCTGCTTGACGCTGGGGCGGATATAACGACCGTGTCAAAAATGGCGGGACATGCAAACGTTACAACAACGTCACGCTATGACCGCCGACCCGAAGAAGCGAAGCGCAAAGCCGCGTCTTTGTTGCATGTGCCTTATGCTGGGCGCGGGTAAAAATAGGCACATGACTCTTGCAAAACGGGAAAATTACAGACGAAAAAACGCCCTACCTGTGACGGTGGGGCGTTTTACTTTGCCATATATAGCGGTGTATTGTTTAGGGCGTTGACTGTTATCCTAAGTCATGCCTGTCTGCCAGTTCCAGCACATCCCCGGTGCGGCGTTTGGGTCGCAATCGGCGGCGGAATTATACCGTATGCCCTGCCTAAATAAAGAGATTTGGGGCGGATTTTTAAACTTTCTGCTGAGGCGTTGCCGGTAACTTTTTTGCAGTTATAATTGCGCGAATTATTCACTATAATGGAGACACACATGCCCATCTCTTCTGGAATCCCTGCGCCTGAATTTGAATTATTGGATGATACCAACACCCTGCGGAAGCTCTCAGAGTTCCGTGGCAGGAATGTTGTTCTATACTTTTACCCAAAAGATGATACGCCCGGCTGTACAAAGGAAGCCTGCAACTTCCGCGATGATTATTCGGCGTATGAACAGGCCGGGGTGGCGATCCTGGGAGTCAGCCCCGATTCCGTTGATTCGCATGTTGAATTCAAAAAGAAATTTCAATTGCAGTTTCCATTGCTTGCGGATGAGGGGCATAAGGTCTGCGACCTGTATGGGGTATGGGGACCGAAAAAGTTCATGGGCAAGGAATATGAAGGCGTGCTTCGCACCACCTTTCTGATTGATACGGAAGGGGTTGTCAAGCGCGTGTTCGAAAACGTCCGCCCGGCGGAACATAGCGCGGAGTTATTGAAGGAATTGTCGGGGTGAGAGAATTGGATATGCAAAAAATTCAAATCATCGGCATAAACATTTTCCTGCTCGTCACACTAATATCCTGCTCCTCCACATCCTCGCCAACGCCGCCGCCTTCCTTGCAGGATGCGCATCCACAACCGCAGACGAGCCCGCTTTCGGGAACCCCGGCTGAAAGAACCAGCCCTGTCTGGGTCGCTCAACTCTCGGGAGCGGTGAACACCTCTCTGCTTATAAGCGGCGGTCTGGTGATTGTTCCAACAGCGGATGGAATGATCCATGCTGTTCATGCGGAAACGGGGGAGATCGCCTGGGTCTATTCGGGCGGCGAAAAAATTTGGGACGCCTCCGTCAACGCGGATGAAGACAAGGTCTGCGCGGGAGCTCAGGGACGCCGGGTGATTTGCTTGGATTCAAAAACAGGCAATCCGCTCTGGAGCGCCCTTCTCGAACTTGAGGTTCAATCACGCATTGCGATCACTTCCGACCGCGTGCTTGCTCCGACCACTCACGCAGGCTCGGGCGTGGAAACTGATTTTAACGGGCAGGCAGCCCTGGTCGCGTTGGATGCGTCGAGCGGTCAAATCGTCTGGCAAAGCCTCACCGAAAATTACATCCTGCGGCGTCCGGTGGTGAACGGAAATGTTGTCATCACGGGCGGCGCTTATCAATTGCCGGGGAAAGCCGCGGGTGAAATCGCCACGCGGGTTTACGCTTTTGATTTGGAGGACGGCTCACTGCTTTGGATGCATGAATCGAAGGATGGACTTCTGCGCTGGGTTGAAACAGGCGGGGACGTTGTCACTTTTTCGGCGGCAACCGAGATCGTGTATGCGCTCCGTTTGGAGGATGGCCAATTGCTCTGGCGTTCCAGCCCGGGATATTGGATGCAATTTCCCGCGATGCAGGATGGGCTGATCTTCTTTGGCTCCGGCGATGAAATCTTCCGCGCGCTCGACGCTTCCACCGGACGGGAGGCTTGGTCCCACACCATCAACCTTTCCTCGCTGAACCAAGTTGGACGCCCCATCATTCGTGGTAACGCCCTCTGGTTCAACTCCGTCACCGGCGAAATCTACGCATTGGATAGAATCACCGGCGAACGCCTGGCATACTTGAACACCGGAACCCCTTCGCGGGTGGGCGGGGCTTTGTCCGAATCTTTTTATTTCATGGGCGACCCGGAAGGGAATTTATATGCCTACCGCATCCAATAACAATACCTTCAATTTGATCCGCCGTTTGCTGGCGTTCGTTTTCGTTTCCGTGATTGCAGCATCCTGCCAGCCCCGGTCAGATACCGTCAGCCGCCCCTTGAATGGCGAAGCGCTCCATATTGTTTGGAGCCGGGATGTGGGCGCGCCGATCAACCACCCGCCCTTGTGGATCGGAAATATTCTGGTTGTTGCGCCGATCAGGATGCCGCTGCTTGGGTTGGATGCGGCAACCGGAAAAACGATTTGGTCCTTCGATCCCGGCGTACGCATCTGGGATCGCGCTTATGGGAGCGACGGCGAACGCCTGTTTATCGGATTGGAGGGTGGAAGGTACGCCGCCCTGGATCCGTCGAATGGGAGGGTGCTGTGGGAAACGTCGCTGGGGATCAACTCTCAAATGCCCCCCTTCGTTGCGGATGGGGTGGCGTATGTCCCCACCACGTTTACCGGACCAGGTATTCCCGGCGACCCCAATGGAAAAGCGGCTATCTTTGCGCTGGATGTCGAAGACGGTCATGTGATATGGTCGTTTGAAAGCGGAAATTATATTTTGCAAACCCCGTTCAAGCGGGACGGGACGGTTTACCTGGCGGGCAGTTTCTCCGCCCCCGAAATCATAGATGAGGGCGGTCACATGCGGATGTACGCGCTCGATGCGGGTGACGGCTCTGTAAAGTGGGTTTATGAATCGGATGACGGCTTCACGAAGCAGGTCTATGCCGCAAGCGATGTGGTTTCCTATATCGCTTACCAGGATTTTATCGTGGGTGTGGATGCCCGCAGCGGCGAGTTGTTGTGGAGGCGCGATACTGGTAATTGGGTTCCCACCCTTATGGGCTCCGACGAAACCATTTATTACGGGTCTGCCAACACGACCGTTCATGCCATTCAAGCCGGATCCGGTGAAACTTTATGGACTTATAACATTCCAGAAGGCTCATTCAATTATTTGATCGGCGCGCCTGTGCTGGTCGCCGGTGAATTGGTCTTCCTTACCCAATTGGGAGAGATCGTCTCCCTCGATGCGGCGACGGGGGAATTGCGCTGGCAGATAAACGCAGGGGTTGCCAGTGCAAGGACGGGCTTGAGCGTCTCCGGCGGCTGGCTGTTTGCTGGCGATGGTCAAGGCACGGTGTATGGGTTTTCCGATTGACAATTAAAACTCACCCCGCTATTTTTCCGGGGTGAGTTTTGTTACCTTGATTTCTCTACCGTACAAACGAGAGTAAAACTTAACTTTGCTCCTTGCGCCGTCCCCGGCGCAAGATTCCCTCGGAAACCGCCGCCGGGTATGTATGCCCAGATATGGGTACGGCGGCGTGAGCGTTTCTATGTACGGTAGAGAAATCTTGATCTATTTTTTCACGCCTGCAAGAACCAACGGTCCATCGCGGTTCTCTTCGGTAATGTCGAACTCGATGCCGGGGGGCATACGGTTGTTGCGCATCCGTTCGCGCAGTTTGGAATGCGCCCAGTCGTAGTCGGTTGCGCCGATCGCGCTGGCGCCGAGGATGGAGACGCCGGGAGGTGACGAGAGCGAGTCCGCGCCGGTGACGATGCCCTCGTAGGAAGTCAGGTCCATTTCGTGGTACGAGTTTTCGGTGGCGGCGAAGTGACAGCCGGTGCAGGCTTGCGAGCCCTCAAACCACATGTTGGGCTGGGTGAAGAAGGGCAGCACATCGCGTTCGAAGGTCAGCTGCGCGTCTCCGTAGGCGAAGGCGTCCGTTTCGGGAGCGCCTGTCACGACCCACGCTTCGAGAACGCCGACACCGTTCAGGTCGCAACCAAATTGACCTGGCAAGACGGTCACACCTTCGTCACCGACCTCGACGCAGAGA
>JAUXWL010000506.1 GCA_030680155.1 Anaerolineales bacterium | reverse complement strand
GTCTTCTCCAACTCCCAGGGATTTTCTCGCCGCTATCACCCCTCGCCCTATGGGAGAGGGGATGGGGGTGAGGGAGCGCCGCCGCTTCAGACTCCGCCCGAGCCTGATCGCTGAACTCAAGCGTGCCTCACCCTCAAAGGGAATCCTCGCCCCGCACCTCGACCTCTTCCAAGTCGCCGACATCTACACCCAAAATGGAACTTCGGCTATCAGCGTCCTAACCGACGAAAAGTTTTTCATGGGAAACATTGCCACACTTCGCCAACTTCGCCAAAACCAATTACCAATTACCAATCTCCAATCTCCAATCTCCAATCTCCAATTACCGCTCTTAAGAAAAGACTTCATCATCCACGAATCCCAAATCTACGAAGCCCGCGCCAACGGAGCCGACGCCATCCTCCTCATCGCCGCCGCCCTCCCCGACGACAAACACTTCGCCGACCTCCACGCCTGCGCTTTGAGTTTAGGACTCACCGCCCTCGTCGAAGTCCACGACGAAGCCGAAACCGAACGCGCCCTCAAAATTCCCAACATCCAACTCATTGGCATCAACAACCGCAACCTTGCCACCTTCGAAGTGACCCTCACCACCACCGAACGCCTCCGCCCCATGATCCCCGCCGAAATCACCGTCGTCGCCGAGTCTGGAATTTTCACCGCGCAAGATGTTGAACGATTATCCAAAGCCAACGTGGACGCCATCTTGGTAGGGGAGGCATTGGTCACATCCGAAGATATCCCCGCGAAAGTGAGAGAACTTTCTGGAATGAATTTGTAGGTCACGCTTTTAGCGTGACGTTACGAATAATCCCGAAGGGATGAAATTATTGTAGAACCGCATCGCCCCATCCCAAATCCCGTAGGGATGACATAGCAAGACAAACTATGACACCCTTTCAGGGTTTGTCAAAACCAACATCGAAAATCTAGAATCGGATCACCCCTTCGGGGTTGAGAGAGAACTATGATGATTGTAAAAATTTGTGGCATCAAAACACTGAAAGACGCACAAGCGGCTATTAACGCAGGTGCCGATTATTTGGGCTTTAATTTTTATCCCAAAAGCGTACGCTTCATCGAAAAATCTGCCTGCGCCGAAATCACATCCGTGCTAAAGCGAGAACATCCACACATCAAACTCATCGGCGTATTCGTCAATTCATCAGTTGAAGAAGTGAATGATATTCTCGAAACCTGCTCGCTCGACCTCGCCCAACTTCACGGCGACGAAACGCCTGAAATGCTCGCAGCCCTCAACGGCAAAGCCTTCAAAGCCATCCGTCTATCTTTGTCCGAATCCGTTGAAACATCCGTGCATCCGTTCTCATCCGTTGAAACATCCGTGCATCCGTTTCTTCATCCGTTGACTGCATCCGTGCATCCGCTTGCGAAGCAATCCGTTGAAACATCCGTGCATCCGTTTCTTCATCCGTTGACTGCATCCGTGCATCCGCTCTC
>JAUXWL010000501.1 GCA_030680155.1 Anaerolineales bacterium | reverse complement strand
GAGAGCGTTTCTTAAGTCAGACCCTAAAGGTTTTCGCCGCAAAACAGAACCATCATTTGCAAAAAAGCGCCCATAAAACGGCGTTTTCGTAACCGTGGGAAACCTTTAGGGTCTTTGCCTACGAGTTAAGAAACAGTCTCTAAGGTGAGTTATACCCAGCGCGGCCACAAATTGCGCTTTTTTCAGAAGGGGATAAGCGCAATTTGCACCCTACGGGCATGATACCCTACGGGCATGATATGACCGTGGGCATTATATATAGAATCAGGGAGTAAACACCCTGATTCCAAACTTAATAAGGAGAAATAATGATCGTCGTATCGGACATGATGGGAACCCTCACCACCGGCTCGCCCTTTTTGGGTTTGGTGGATTGGGTCAAACACAATCAAAGCAAACTTCGCGCAAACTGGTATATCGCAACCATCATGCCGTCGTATTTGTTGGCAAAAAACGGATTGATAGACTGGCAATCGTGGGGGCAAAAGCTAATGGTCGAAAGCCTCGGCTACATAAAAGATGCCAACCCTGAAAAGGTGAAACACGCCTCCGAATGGGTGGTGGAACAAAACTTGTGGAAAAAACGCCGCGAAGATGTGGTGGCGCGTCTTATCAAACATCGTGAAGGCGGCGCGAAGGTGTACATCGCCAGCAGTGTGGTCGAGCCATTCATCGAGCCGTTCGCACAGCGCATCGGCGCGGAGACCATCGGCACACCTACGGAAATCGTAAACGGCATATTGCGCATGACGGGCGGACTGGTTGCCAACGAAGGCAAGATCGAGCAGGTACTCAGCCGCCTCGGCGTGGACAAGGTGGATGTTGCCTATGGCGACACCATCCTCGATGTGCCCATGCTCGAAAAAGCAGATCATCCCGTGGCGGTGTATCCCGAAGCGAAGTTGAAAGTCATCGCGCAGGAACGCGGCTGGGAAATCATCGGCAACACGCCAAGTTACGGATAAGCCATAAGCGAGGAAAAAACTCCAATGGAACGAACAACCATTCGCAGGTCCAGAAAGAGGCGGGCGGAGAACAAAATTTATTTGTGCGCGCCGGTCAATTCCCTTGTCGAAGGCATTTACGAGCAGAACATCCCATTTTCTGAAATCAAGAAGCATGGCGATTTTGGAATCGGCACGTTCAATGATTTGGATGGTGAAATGCTGATGATGGACGGCGAGGTCTATCGCATCTCTGCCGACGGGACGGTTGCCCATGTTTCTGACGACGATACCTGCACCCCGTTCGCGTGTGTGACGTTCTTCCAACCATCCAGCGAAGAAACGCTGACGGAAGAGATGAGTTATCACGACTTCCTGAAATGGATGACCGAGTTGATGCCTTCGCCTAATATTTTTTATGCGTTTCGCATCACGGGCGAATTTGCGTATGTGAAGACGCGCTCGGTGCCGAAGCAGGAGAATTACCGCCCGCTGGTGGAAGTGGCGGCGGAACAGCCTGTGTTCGAGTTCAACGATGTGAGCGGAGTGATGGTTGGTTTCTACACGCCGTCATTCATGTCGGCGGTGAGCGTGCCCGGTGTGCATTTGCATTTCCTCACTGAAGGGCACATCAGCGGCGGACATTTGCTCGAATGCCGTCCGCGCAAGATTCATTTTGAATTGCAGTTTTTATACACACTCGAACTTTCCCTGCCCGTGGCGCTCGATTACCTGACATGGGATTTTCAGCGCGACATTGGCAAAGACCTCGACAAAGCGGAGAAATAAAACCTATGAAAGAGTTGTAGCGTTCAACGCCCGCACGAACGTTTCCGCCATCTTTTCGATGTTGATCTCTTCGGAAACAATGCGGAACGATTCTGCCCCCATCCTTCGCAAACGCACCATGTCCGATAGCGCGTTTTTCATTGCAGAAGCCAGCGCAGCATAATTTTCAGGCTCGATCTGCCAGCCGTTGTTTTCCCGCACAAGATCGTCCTGCGTACCGTCTCCCTTTGCCACAATGACGGGCAAGCCGTAACTCATGGCTTCCTGCACGGCAAGTCCGCCCGTGCCAGGCAGCACGAACAAATCGGCTTGCTCGAAATACGGTTTCAACTCCGCGCCGTGTTTGGCGCCGATGAATTCCGCCGAGGGATAGATTTCTTTCGCAAAAGATTCCAATGCGGCGCGTTCAGGTCCATCGCCAACAATGAGCAGGCGCGGATTTGTCCCCAAGTCAGCACAGGCGCGGAGCAAAGAATCAACACGCTTTCTGGCTTGCAAACGTCCGACAAACAATAAAGCGGGCTTGACGTTTGACGTTGAACGTTGGACGTTGAACGTCGGCGCAGGGGAAACGGAATTATGCGCCACGAAAATCTTCTCGCGCGGAACACCGAGCACGGCATATTCGTCCGCGCCGCGCTGGCTGTAGGCAAGCATGGCATCGAATTGATGGATGAATCTAGCCCTCACCCCCATTCTGGGGGCTTCCCCTGCCCCTCTCCCAGAGGGAGAGGGAAATCCCAGCCCCCAACCAATGACCTTTCGTCCGCGCGTGTGCATCCAACTTACGGCAGAGGGCGTGGCGAGATAACGCGGGTTGGCTTCCACGATCAACGCATCGGGATTCCAATCTTCGAGCCATTGGATGAAATTCTTTTGATAGCAAAGATAGAATGCACCGCCAAATAAGTGAACATTCCGCGCCTCGACATGACGTGCAATCTGCGTCGTTCCACCTGCGATCATTTCCACAGGGCGGGCTTGACCCGCGAACAAACTCATCCCGCCTTCGCACTGACTTGCCAGCAAATCAAAAAACGGAACGCGATACGATGGCAAGACTCGTTGTTGCACACCGAGTTTTCCTTTGAAATTCATTGTCCATCGTCCAACAAAACCTTGAGATACGA
>JAUXWL010000500.1 GCA_030680155.1 Anaerolineales bacterium | reverse complement strand
GAGAGCGTTTCTTAAGTCAGACCCTAAAGGTTTTCGCCGCAAAACAGAACCATCATTTGCAAAAAAGCGCCCATAAAACGGCGTTTTCGTAACCGTGGGAAACCTTTAGGGTCTTTGCCTACGAGTTAAGAAACAGTCTCTTACGCTATTGCACGATTCCCAGCAGTCTTGGATACCAATACCAGAGAATATCTGCGGCGGGTTTGCTGTGAATGGATGTGGATTTGTCCTGCAAGGCGACGGGCATAAAGTAGCCACGGCTGACGATGCCCGAAATCCATGAGCGGGCATTGACGGCGGTGAGCATGGCTTCGTACAACTCTGCCTGGGTTTGCAGGCTTAGGCTGGCAGAGCCAAGATCGGGGTTGGGTCTGGAGAGGGAGTAGAAATCGAAGCAGCCGCCTGCGCCGTTGGGGATGCATCCGCTTGCTGCGCCTGCCGCGGAGGGATAAGAGACTGCTACGATGACAGGTTTGCCTAGAAGGGATGCAAGCGGAGCAACTTCGTTATCCAGCAATCTGCCGGCTTCGTTGGCATAGTCCGCTTTTGTGGCGCTCTGACTGGTGGAGAGCGGCGCTGACCACAACAGGTAGATGCCATCTACATCTTGCAGGAAGTTCACGGGCGTTCCCAGTTCGGATGAGGTGAACGGCATTGCCCAGAAGACCTGCCCTTTGAAATGCGAGCGGACATCGGTGATGATGGCGCGCCACTGCGCCTCGGCGTCGGCGGGAGTGTTGGCGGGGGAGCCGTCTGGCAGGATGCCATTGGGCAGGGAGGGCGTCACCCAGTCTCCGCCGAGGATGAGGAATTGCGCGCCACTTTGGGCGGCGAGGTCTGCATAGTGGACGGCGAAAGCCCGATAGCGGGTGTACCATGATTGCCACCAGGCGGCGTCACGCGGGGCGTTCTGCCAAAAGGTTGTATATTCCGGGGACGAAGGATCAGGTTCGGCGGGGAAATGAGGCGAGGGGAACAGGGCGACGTTCAATCCCAGTGCGCGGGCTTGCGAGATCATGATGGCAGAGTCGATCCAGAGCGGGTCTTGTCCGGGAACGGTTTCAAATTGCAGGGGTGAAGTTTTGGAGTATGTCCAGGTTGGCGTGAGGA
>JAUXWL010000136.1 GCA_030680155.1 Anaerolineales bacterium | reverse complement strand
GCGCCGATGATGAACGCGAGAACCGACGCGATCTTATTGAGATTTGTGTTCATGTTCCTGCCTCTTTCTGATTCTGCTTCCTGCCAATGGCGCGTTCGAGAATTTCGAGAAATTCGTTCAAGGGTACACGATGGATGCGCGCCGCCCATTCGACTGTCACTGCTTTCGCTGCCAGCATTCGCAGGGAATATCGCCCCACGCGCTTGACGCCAAAGACTTCCATCACATCGGCAATGTCGCCGTATTCTTCGAGGATGGCCGACACCCGCGTGTCTTTTGTAATTTGCATTATGTGAGCCTTTTTGTGTTGCAGGTCACACTTTTCAAAGTGTGACCTGCAAAAAACAATCTACGCCATCTCGCGCTTTTGCAGACCATCTTTTGTGATCTGGAAAAGTTCCTTGAGGGGTTGAAGTACCGACAGCGCGTAGAGCGCAAAGCCGATGCCGTATAACACGCCTCGAATCGGGACGAGGAAGATGCTCACCCAGACGAAGATGCTCCCCACTGTGACCGCAGCAATGCTCAGCCATGAGCCGCCGAGTTGTGGATTCTCTTCCTTCAGGAAGAATCTCCGCGCAATGTATGGGACGATGGCAATGCCAAATTGCAGCACCCAGCCATAGATCAAGGCTTGAGGCGCTATCGATTCGACGGGACCGCCTTTGATGAATCCAAGCAGGATCAGGGGCGCGACCAGCACGGGAGCGAGGATCCAAAGATACGAGGCGAGCAGATGCCAGCCACCCGCACTGTCCAGACGTCCGCTGGCTTTGAGTGCGCGTCCCATTAGGACGACCAGCCAGATCGTTGCAGCAAGATGCAGGATCAAACCTGATACGGTGGGAGGCAGGCTGCCGCCCAGCCACGGACCAATCACTAAACCGAGTGCGCCGAGTGACATGCCCCAAAAGATGAACGAAACATCTTTCGTGCTGCCAAGCGGACGACCCGTGACCATCGGGATGAAGTCCACGAGTAAACCTGCGAAGACCAGCGACATGAAGCCCCACGAGTTGGCATGGATGTGAACTTCAAGCGGTATTTGAATGTAAAGCGCTTCGCTCCAGTTCAGCCACAAACCTGTGCCGACGATGATGCCAACGAGCAGGTAGAAGATACCTGTAATGTAAAACTTGAGGCTGGCAGGCGCGTCACCGCCGCGCACATTCCATAATTGCAGCAGCAGCAGGACAGCAGAAACGAAGATCAACGTGCCGCCTGTCAGGATGAGCGGCTGATTGACGCTGGCGAAACCAGCGATCAGGGCGATGAAGCCGCCGTTGAGGGTCAGCCAAATATCCCAGCGCATGGCAGGACGCGGCTTTTTAGATAGCGACGCGACCAGCAGGGGCAGCAAACCAAACACAACTTGTGAAACGATTCCCAGTGTGATGAAGTGTACGCGCACCCAGCGCAGGGCGGGGAAGGCGCCGATCAGGTTCAGGCTGACGAACGAGGCATCCGCCGCCATGAACAGCGCGACAAAGGTAAACAGCAATGTGGTGATCAAGTATGGAACAGGCATTATTTTTCTCCTTTGGTTTCATTTTTCATTTGTACAACTGCCACGCCGAGTAGAACCGTGGCGAGGAAAATGGATAAACCGCCCACCAGCACCAGATAGTAGGGCAAGCCCAAATACACTTCGCCCAAAATGCCGAGCGGCATGAGCAAACCCGCCAACGCCAGCCAGGAAGCCCACCTGGCAAGATTATCTTTTAGTTGTAATTTCATCAGCAGGAAGCCGAAGACGATATTGAGAAGTGAGAACAGGTTGCCATGTACGTGCGCGAGCCGCGCTTCAAAATGCGCGCCTGTGTTGTACGATTCGATCCACGCTTCCTTGCCGGGGGCAAAGTCACGCAGGTAGATCAAGACAAAACCGTAGATCATAAAACCTGCCATGACCCACAACCCGACACCAATGTTCCATTTACCGACGGTTGTTTTCATTTTGTTTCTCCATTTACTTTCCGTACCACATGCGGGCAAGCAGATTGTCTTTGAGGATGAATTGATGATAGAACGCCGCGCCCACATGCAGCAGGACAGTCAATACCAATGCGGGGACGATAAAGCCGTGCAGCGCGCGCGCGGTGAAGTCATAAAAATCTGCGGGCAGGCTTCCCGATCCGCCAAACACAACCGGGGCAAGCCCAGCCTGCATCGAGAGCGAGAGTCCGCTGACCGCCATCAAAAAGACCAGCAGGTACAACGCATAGTGAACCGCCTTGCCGATCCAATCGAACAGCGGATTCCCCGCTGTAACATGCCCGGGCTTGGGCAGGCGCATCCGCATTACAAAGCGAAAGACGATGACAAGCAGCGTGATGATCCCCACCGTCATGTGCAATGCCAACGGCGTGAGTTTGGCGGCGTCATTGGGCTGTCCGCTCATGGACTTGCCAATGACGAAGGCGGCAAGGACCAACACAACCACCAGCCAGTGCAAAGTAACCTGCAGCGGGGAATACCGTTTATTCGTGTTCTGGTTCATGATCTTATTTCTCCCCCTTCGAACCGAGAAATACGACGCGTGACTTTGCGTTCATGCCGCGTTTCGCGCCGCTTGATACAACCACTGTCACGCCGGGTTTAATGGCGAAACTTTCATCGTCCACGGTCATCAACCCTTCCCCTTCGAGAAAGTGATACATCGCGGCTTCCCCGGGATGGTAGGGAATCTGCCCGCCCGCCTCCAACCCAACGACCAACGCCTTGAACTGCGGCGTGTCGATCAGGAATTGCGGCTTGGGGCCCTCTGCTGAAAAGACGGCTTTTGATTTTGTATCTGCGAAATAGATGTCCGGCATATTGTCTCCTTTTTGATATGCCTGACTTTACTGGATACCCCCGCTTCGCACCCCGACTTTTGTCGGGTTTTTCAGCCCAATCTTTTATTTCCCCCGAAGCATTGCCCGCTCTGCCTTTCAGAAAAACAACCTGACCTGTCAGCAACTGACAGGTCAGGTTGTGATTGCTGCGATTTAGTACACTTCATGAACAGTGTTATAGACGTTGAATTTACCTGTGGGCGTGATCAAGTCCTTGATACGGGTGACCTCTTCGAGCGTTGCATCATCATACACCACGATCTCGCCTGTCTTGCCAGGCTGGTCCGCAGCCCCCCAAATGCTGACCCAAACCTGTGTGCCATCCATGTTGTATTCGAAATGGACAGCGCGCCCATAATCTGCCGCTTCCCAGCATTTGTGAACTTTGGTCGGATCGGACTTGGCGACCACACAAATCGTGCGTTGAATTTTTTCGTCTGAGTTCAGGACAAAATCCACCCAGACCCACTGGCTGTTGGGATGTGTCTTGAGGAACAGGCTTCCCGCGCCGGGGAGTTCGATATCGCGAACCACTTTCCAGGCGCTGTCGGGATTACCCTCGGGATCCGTACCAATCGCAATGAGGGAGGCTGCGCTCAGGTGAGGTGTGCTCCACACGGGTCCGAATTCAGGGTCGATCCAGTTCGCGCCGCGTCCGGGATGTGGGACTTCAGGTGTATCCACCATTGCTTCCAGGTCGCCTTCCAGCGAATCCACGACTACAATTTTGTTTGACTGATTTGCCGCAACCAGGAAGTAGCGCTTGGTTGCCTCCCAGCCGCCGTCGTGCAGGTAGAGGGCGGCGTTGATCATTTTTATGGTGAGGTTCATTGGATCCTGATAATTGACCAGCCAGACCTGCCCCGTCTCCTTCACGTTCACGATCCATTCGGGTTTGTATTCCGAGGCGACAATGGCTGCCACGCGCGGGTCGCCGACGTACTCGTTCGTATCCGCTGTGTAGCCACGCACGCTGGTGACCTTTATGGGTTCGAGTGTCTCTCCGTCCATGATCGTGAAGTGCGAGGGCCAGTAACAGCCTACAATGGCATATTTGTCGGTAAAGTCGCCCAATTCACCATTGTATTTACTCACTTCCACGGAACGGGCATCGTAACAGGTCTGCACTTCAGCGACTTTGTCGGGGATCTCCATCCACAGATCAACGAGCGCCAATTTGCCGTCGCGTCCAATCACATACACGTAGCGTCCCGTGGCGGACATGCGCGAAATATGAACGGCATAGCCGGTATCTACCTTGGCGACGATTTCGTACGTGTCGCCGTCAATGATGGCGACTTGTCCAGCATCACGAAGGGTGACCGAGAAATAGTTCTCCCAGTTGCGTGTGGTTTGTGGCTCGGTGGGGCGGTCTTCCGGAGCAACAAACACCTTCCATGTGGCGTTCATTTGCTCCATCGACATTTCAGGCGGCGCAGGCGGTTCATTTTGCAGATACTTCGCCATAATGTCGGTTTCTTCCTGTGTGAAGAAACCTTGCTTACCCCAATCGGGCATGCCCTTGGGAGTGCCGTTGTAAATGATCGAAGACAGGGCTAATGTTCCTTTTTGCAGAGTCAGGTCCGGAGTTAAAGCCGGACCCGTCGCGCCTAGGCGCATGGTCCCATGACAGCCGGCACAGCGATCAAAAAAAGTCTGTTTTGCCCATGCAAAATCCTCGTCGCTGAGATCAACATCAGCAGCGCTAACCACTACCTCTGCATCTGTCATCAAGGTTTCGCCGCCGGGCAGGGAGGCAAGATATCCAACGATCGTGCTAATTTCTTCTCCGTTCAAAACATCCTTCAGATTGGCAGGCATCAAGCCGGATTGACAGATTCCTGTTGGGCAGTTATTCGTCACGAAGGCGTCTGGCTGCAGAACCGCCTCGGCGATATACTCAAATGGGGTGCTTGCCTTGCCCGTGTAATTCCCATCCGCGAGATGTACGGCGGCAGTTTCTGACATGGTTGACAGATCGGGGCCGATGACGCCCACCGCGCCAGGAATACCGGGGATGGCATGACAGGCGCCGCATCCACCTTTTGCAAACGCATCCGCCACTGCCTGCGGTTCTAATTCCACAGGTTCAAAAGGTTCCAATTCTTCGGCGGGGACACATGCCCATACAACCAGGATCAACCCTAGAAAAACGAGAGCATACTTTAGTTTGGATTTCATCTATTTCTCCTGAAGATGTGATTAATGGCATAAATGTAAGTGAAGAATGGAACAATGGCTGTGACTTAAATCACTTGACTTTTCTTTATGGAGAATCTGCTAACTATCCTTTCCCCGCTTCGCACCCCGACTTTTGTCGGGTTTTTGACCCTAATCTTTTATTTCCCCCGAAGCATTGCCCGCTCCGCCAGCCCCGCGCGATCCAAAATTCGGATGTGCTGTTTGTCCATTTCGATCAACCCCGCCTTCGTCAACTCGCGGATGACGCGGCTCAGCACATCGGGCACCGTACCGAGATGCGAAGCCATCTCCGTTTGGTTTGTCCAGCGGCGGCGTTCGATCACACCTCCTTCGTCCGAATCCAACAGAAGTTTGGCAAAACGCGCTTCGACGGTTTTCAACGATAGATCCGCCGCGAACGTGACCAGCTCAATGATCTTATCCGCCATGTTGCCGATGATCTGCAATGCCGTCTGCGGATACTTCATCACGACTTCTTCCAAGGCGTGGCGCGGAATGAGCCAGATGCCTGATTCCTCCAGCGCCACCGCGGTTACAGGGTTGGGACGTTTTGCCAGCACGCCAACCTCATTGAATATCTCGCCCGCATTCAAAAAACGCAGGACCTGTTCGCGTCCGTCCGGGGAAGTTTTCAATACTTTCAACGAACCATAGTGCAGGTAATACAAATTGGATTCGGTCTCCCCTTCCCAAAATAATACTGCATTGGGTGGAAACACCCTCCACACCGCGCTCTTTGATAGTACGGCAAGGGTGTCGGGATCCAGCCCACGCAGGAATTCGAAGTTTCGTAAGCGATTAAGGAGGATGTCAGTTTGCATTTAACTACTCAGCCATTCAGAAAGACAAAAACAGGGGCAGGATCGCACTTAAGCGTAGTCGGCTTTTTATCCGCGAATTTTCGATATCTTCTCAATAACCTGGGGATGGCATACACCGTCCCGAAGGCTTGTCCTGAGCCTGTCGAAGGCTTGCCCTGAGCCTGTCGAAGGGTTTCCTTGAAAAACATGGTTGAGCCGCTCAACCTTGGGGCGTTCCCGCTTCTTTTTGAGATGATACTATGACCCCACTGCAAAAAGGTCTTCAAGCACAACCCGCAGGGCGCGAGGACACGAAGTACACGAAGGTTTAAATGAAAGGCTCTTACTTGGTGTTCCTTAGTGACCTTCGTGTTTAATTGGTTTTTGCAGCGGAGTCTACTATTCTTCACACTATTCACTACTCTCCATTCTCTACTCACTAAAATCCATCCTTCAACATTTCCTTCGCCGCCAGCATCCCCGCCGCGCCCATCACGCCGCCGCCGGGGTGCGCGCCGCTCGCGCCAAAGTAGTAGCCTTTGAGCGGGGTGCGGAAATCTGCCCAACCCGGCGTGGGACGCAGGAAGAAAATCTGATGCAATAACAACTCACCATGAAAAATATTTCCGCCCGTGATGCCCGCGATGGCTTCGATATCTTTTGGCGAAATCACTTGCATGCCCACAATACATTTGCGAATATTCGGCGCGTATTCTTCGATGGTTGAAATCACGGCTTCACCGAGTTCGTCCCGTTTTTCATCATTCCAGCCGCCTTCCAAATCATACGGCGCATATTGCACGAAGCAAGACATCACATGCTGACCAGGCGGCGCCATATCGGGGTCGATCATCGAAGGAAAAATCATATCGAGATATGGGCGTTTTGAAATTTGCCCATACTTGGCGTCGTCGTACGCGCGTTCAATATAATCAATGCTGGGGCTGATCGAAACCGCGCCGCGATGCAAAACTGAATCGTGACCTCGCCGCCCTGAGCCTGGCGAAGGGTCAAAAGGCAATGCTGTAAAGTTTGGCAATTCACTCAATGCGATATTAACTTTGCCCGACGAGCCGCGTGTGCGAAAGTTTTGAATGGATGTAACAAATTCATCGGGGAAATGTTTGCCTTCAACAAACTGGAGAAATGTACGCTTCGGGTCTGCGGCAGACATAACGACTTTGGATGTGAGTTCATCGCCGTTTTCGAGGATGACGCCTACGGCGCGCTCATTCTTAACTTTGACCTGCTTCACGCTTGCGTTGAGTCTGATCTCCACCCCAAGTGACTCCGCTGCGCTAAGAATGGAGCCGCTGACTCCGCCAGAGCCATTCTTGGCAAAACCCCACGCGCGGAACGCGCCGTCAATTTCGCCCATGTAGTGATGGAGCAAAACGTACGCTGTGCCAGGCGAGCGCGGACCGAGGAAAGTGCCGATGATTCCGCTGGCGGCTTTGGTGCCTTTCAACGCGTCCGTCTCGAACCACTCTTCGAGCAAATCCGCAGAGGATTGTGTGGCGAGTTTGGCGATTGCATACAACTCTTTTTCAGAAAGGTTCGCCGC
>JAUXWL010000132.1 GCA_030680155.1 Anaerolineales bacterium | reverse complement strand
GCTGTCAATTTGCGCTTCAAACGGTACCACATGTTTGCGCTTCAAACGGTACCACTTTAGGGTAGGGAATTGGTCCAGGGTAAGATTGGTACTGTTTGCCTTTTTATTTATCGGAAGGCGACCCGGTTGGCACTTTGGTACTATTTGAAGTTTTTTCCCGAATGCCAGCGCCGTGATCCAAGCGGTAGCTTCGCCCCGTAATCTGGATCGTCTCCGCACGGTGCAGAAATCGGTCCAGGATCGCCGTGGCGCTCGGTACGTCGCCGATAAGCTTGCCCCAGTCCTCCAGCGGACGGTTGCTCGTCATCATCGTAGAACGCAGCTCGTGGCGACGCATCACAATCTCGAATAGGTATTCACCCGATCGCTTGGGCAACTGCTTCATACCCATGTCGTCAATGATCAACAGATCCGGCTTCAGGTAGCGTCCTAGAATCCGCTCGTGACCCTCCATGGCCTCGTCGTGCAGGAAGTCCCGGACGCAGTCGAAGATAGACCGGTAGTACACCGTAAAGCCGCTACGGATCGCTGCCAACCCAATCGCCTGCGACATGTGACTTTTCCCGGTCCCCGGAGGTCCCAACCACAGCACGTCACGTCGATCACGCACGAACTGACACGTCGCCAAGTCGTAGATGCGATTCTTCTTAATGGATGTATTGAATGTAAAGTCAAAGTCCTCCAGTCGTTTGACATCACGGAAACACGCCGCTATTACTCGTCGAGAGATCGTACGACTGTTGCGCACCAACAGTTCATCCTGAAGAATCATTTCCAGGAACTCTCGATGGTTCAAGCCACTGCTGGCCGCTTCGTGTAAACGTATCTCCAGTGACTCACCCAGCCCAGACAGGCGGAGTTTTTTCAACATTCCTGGTATTCCATCGCTGATCATTGACAACCTCCATGTATCGCTCGATTGATAAACTCACCGTACTCCGACATCGAGCGAATCATCGGATGGTCGTCCATGAAATCCATGGTCTGTTGGTTCGTGGTTGCTTGGTTGTCCATCAGGCGTTTGATCGCTCGATAGCTGAAACACTGGCTCCGCCAGGCAATCTCACAAGCATTGCTGATCTGTTGGGACTCGTACTTCCGGCTTAGACTCAGCAAGCCTTGAATCGTTCGCTGACCTTCAATCCCACGAGCTTCCAAAGTTGCTTCCGCCCAACGTGTTGCCTCGTCGCCTAAGAATCGTACTTTTCGCAGTAAATACTCAATTCCTCGCTCGATGGTGTGTGTTTTCTCGGGGGCGATGTGATCGGCTTGAGTACTGAAACGACCTGGCTCTAGAGTACAATGAATCGCGATTTGTTCTAGGCGATGGTTTAGTACTCGCACGGTTTTGGAGTTCCAACGAACCCAGACATCACAGCCGAGGTATTCGGGACTGACCGAATAGAACGCTTTCCCCACGGCAATATGACCGTCGCGAGATACACGTCGTTGGGCTTCGTGATAGAAAGGGAAACGCTCGGCAGCTAACGAGGCCAGGTGGGGACGTTCAAGCGCAAAGGCTTCTCGAACTTGTTTCTTGGTCGTACCGTGGATTCGAGTGTCCGCAACAGTCTGTTCCCAGTGCGATAGGTATTCGTTCTGTTGTTGGAGTGTTTCGAAGGTTTTTCCTTTGAGGGCATTCTCTTGAACGTAGTCGACTCCACGCTCAACCTTGCCTTTGTGACGTGGCGTACCGGGACGAGTCGGTAACAACACGAATCCATAGTGTTTGCAAAAATCAAGCAGCTTGGGATGTAATTCAGGATCGTACCAATCCGCTTTGAGTACCGCACACTTGGCGTTGTCGAAAATGACCGTTTGGGGAACGCCACCCAGTCGATGAAAAGTGTTTTCGAGACATCGAATAAAATTCTCGGTGGTCTGTCTGGTGACGACTTCGGTGTAGCCTTTGCGAGAGTGGCTGAGCACGGCTCGGAACACATAGGTTTTGCGCATATTGCCGCTATGATCGCGACACGGACGACCGGTCCCAAAGTCCACTTGAAGCTCTGTGCCTGGTTCTACTTCCAGACGGCGAAACGGAAGTTCTGTACCGGTTCCCAAACCTTTCACGTAGCGAACCACGGACCAGTACTTGTCTTGAAAGCCATGTTCGCAAACCAGGTCCTGGTAGATGCGTTGGCTGTCTAGGCCCAGGGCCAGTTTGTCGAGGATCACTTGATGGAATGGCGCGCACCGACTGCGGGAACGAGTTTCGGCTGAACCGTCGGAGGGCTCCGATGCCCCATCAGGAACATTGGGATTCGGCGCGGACCCGGTTGGCGCTTTGGTACTGTTTGGGTCTAGGGACCCGGTTGGCACTTCGCCGGTTTGCGCTTTGGTACTGTTTGAGCCATCGGCATCCAAATGCCGAATCACGGCACCACGCGACACGCCAAGCGTCTGGGCGATGTCCCGCTGACTCATTCCTTGCTGATGTAACTGCTTGATTGCCAATGATTTACGCATATCCAGTTGATTCGCCATGCTGGTCTCCGTGAAAGGCTTCTGGGGGAAAGAAGCTTATCAGCGGACAGCATGAACCTCCGTGTTTCAACTGGTACTATTTGAAGCGCCAATCACTGGTACTGTTTGGGCGCCAAGTGACA
>JAUXWL010000455.1 GCA_030680155.1 Anaerolineales bacterium | reverse complement strand
TCCCATATTTTCGCCGCAAAGAAGCGGGGATGACGATCTGCCCCTTAATGGTTGCGTAGGTTTCCATTTTATACTCCTTTCACGAACAATATATTACCTCAACTCAAAAAGTAAGTCAAGAGAAATAAAGTAATACTTTCTCAATAAAGTAGCCTTGCGCGCACAGCAGCAAGTTGGGGCGTATACTTTATATGCAGAGGTTTCGCGGCTTGGAAAAGGAAAACCCTTATGATGATTTTTATGATCGTACTGGCAGTAGTTGGTGTTATCGTCGCAATCGCGCTGTATGACCATTTCAGCAAACGAGGTTAACCATCCACTCACTACCCGCTATTCTCCTTCCTGCCCCGCATCATCAAACTCTCGAGTCCACGCCGTCAGCGGCTCGGGCGTCGGTTCTGTTATGGTAAAATCGCTTCCGCCTCCCGAAAATTTTCGGGATCCCCTGGAGGGATGGCCGAGTGGCTGAAGGCGCATGTCTTGAAAACATGTTTGGGTCACACCAACGTGGGTTCGAATCCCACTCCCTCCGCCTTGCGATTTCAGACAGCAATTCCAAATCTAAAATTGTGTAGAAGGCAAAGATGCCAAACCTTAACGCAAAGACGCAAGGCCGCAAGGCTTTTTTAGGATTGCCCCTGCGCCAGATGGTACTCTTGCCGATTCCGTCGAGGAAAGGCCAAAACCTTAGCGTCTTGGCGGCTTTGCGTTGAGATTGTTAGATTCAGATTTGGAATTGCTGGATTTCAGATTGACGATTTTGGATTTACGATTACAATAGCAATCGTAAAAAGCGCTTGGGGAGGTGCCAGAGTGGCTGAATGGGCTCGCCTGCTAAGTGAGTGCCGGGCTTAAATCCGGTCGCGGGTTCGAATCCCGCCCTCTCCGCTGAAAAGACGCACTCGAAAGAGTGCGTCTTTTGTTTCCAGTCGCGCGCCTCCATTGAGGAGATATTTCGAATCCCGCCCTCTCCGCTGAAAAGACGCACTCGAAAGAGTGCGTCTTTTGTTTCCAGTCGCGCGCCTCCATTGAGGAGATATTTCGAATCCCGCCCTCTC
>JAUXWL010000453.1 GCA_030680155.1 Anaerolineales bacterium | reverse complement strand
CCTTATTTTATACCAATTTGAATCTGATATAATTTTGCCGATGAATACAAAGCGTTTTATGATTTTGTTTCTTTTGATCGGGTTGCTTTTGTTCGGGCTGTGGCTGCCTGCCAGCGCCGCGCCCAACGCGCAGCAACCTGTCACACCCACAGCGGGGGCGGATGGACGCATTATCTATGTGGTGCAGGCCGGTGATAATTGTTTCCGTGTTGCGGCATTGAATGCCATTACCGTGGACCAATTGCGCCAGTTGAATTCGAGGCTGGACGAGAATTGTACATTGATTGCCGGGCAGGAACTTTTGGTGGGGGTTGTTTCTGTGGAAGCGACACCGACGCCGGGAGGTATCCCTACGCCCAGTGAGCCGACGGTCACGCCGACGCCGTTATCTGGTACAACAGAAGTGTGCATTTTGCTGTTCAATGATGCGAACGGCAACGCCATGCGCGAAGAGACCGAGGTTGCAGTGGCGGGCGGCGCAGTGAGTGTAACGGAAAATAATGGCAAATATTCCGCCTCGCAGGATACGGTATTGCAAGCCGACCCGGAAGCATATCAGGGCATTTGTTTTACGAACATCCCCGAGGGGACGTATAACATCACCGTCGGTATCCCCGATAATTACAACCAAACCATGGAATTGGATTACACACTGGATGTGATCGCGGGTGATCGCGCTTTCGTGGATTTTGGAATCCAATCACGCGATGTGGTGGCGGATCCCGGCGCTGACCCGTCGAATACTGGCGGTAACAGATCCGGTCTGCTGGGGATCTTCGGTATTTTATTCCTGTTGGGTGGAGCGGGGTTGGGATATTACGCGTGGCGGTCTGGCAGGCCTGAGAGTAAACTTTCGGGCGGCGGGATGTTGAAGCGGTAAACGGAAAGCGCGGGATTTATCCCGCGCTTTTTATTTTGAACGTGACTCGATGAATGGGGGAGTGTCCGAGTTTTTTTATTTTAACCCTGTGGAAAAGCGTACCGTAGCCCTTGTGCTTCTCAAAACCATATTTCGGGTATTGTTCATGCAGTGCAAGCATGGTTTCGTCGCGCGCGGTCTTGGCGAGGATGGAGGCACAGGCGATGCTCAGCGAACGTTGGTCGCCTTTGACGAGTGCGGCTTGGGGGATGTCGAGTTCGGGGAGTTCGAGGCGGAAGTCGGTCAGGAGGAAGTGGGGGAACTGTGGAAGCATTTCCAATGCGCGGCTCGCGGCGAGACGGGTAGCTGGTACGATTCCCATTTGGTCAATTTCCTTCGCTGACGCATATCCGATGCCCCAGGTGAGGACAGTCTCTTTGATGATGGGAGCAAGGCGGGAGCGCTCACGGGGAGTCAACTGCTTGGAGTCGCGCACCCGTTTCAACGTCGAGGAGAGATGCGAGGGGTTGTTTGGCAGGATGACCACGCCGACGCAGACTGGGCCGGCGAGCGCGCCGCGGCCTGCTTCGTCCATCCCTGCAATGTGCTGGCAGGCTTTCCAGATATGTTTTTCGTGGGTCAGGTCAGGGAGTGAGATCATACCTGCCGCGCAGGGCGTTGAGGTGGATGCGGAAGATGTCGCTAATCATGCGCAGGGCATCGCGCACAGCCCTGACCTTGCTTTCGGGATCAAAATACCATTGAATGGGAATTTCGCGCATGCGTAATTTTTTACGGCGGGCAAGGTAGAGAATCTCGATATCGAACGACCAGCCCATGAGGGTTTGCTGGCGAAAGAGGTGTTCGGCGGTTTCTGCGCGGAAGCATTTGAAGCCGCATTGGGTGTCGTTTATCCCCGGCAGGATCAACATGCGGATGAGGAGGTTAACAGCGCGCCCGCCAAAATGACGGTAACTCGGTTCATTGTAGCGGATGGCGCCGGGGGCTTCGCGTGAGCCGATGGCGATGTCGAAATCTGTGAGGGTGGGCGGCAGGAATTTGGAAAGTTCCCCAATGGGCATGGACAGGTCGGCGTCACAGATGAAGCGGTATTCGCCGCGCGCTTCGAGGATGCCGCGTTGTACGGCGTTGCCCTTGCCGCGCCGTTCCTCATGTAGGACGATCAGGTTTTCGCGGCTATGGGAGAATTCCTGCGCAAGTTCAAACGTGCGGTCTGTGCTGCTGTTTTCAACGACGATGACCTCGGATGTATAGGATTGTTGTTCGAGGAATTGAAAGACCTGCTCCAATGTGCGGGGCAGGCGGCTTTCTTCGTTATGAGCGGGGATGACGATGGAGAGGAACGGAGTGTTCAATGCGATTTATCGGAATTGGAAGAGGATGAAGGCGAACCCGATCAGCACACAGCATTCGACCAGCAGCATGACCGACAACAGGATAAGTTGAGTGCGGTTCATGCCGAGCGGAAGTCCGCTTTTGGCGGGGGATGAGGTTGGCTGGCGCTGCGGTGTGGGTTGGGCGAGAGACTGCACGGGTACAGGCTGCTCGGTTTCTTCTTCGGTGAATTCAAAACCCAGGTCTGCGGGGTTGAATTCGCCGGGAGTTTCCGATGAATTGAAGATGGCCCGCGCGCGGGAGGCAGGTTGGTTTTCGGGTTCCGGTTTCGGGGGCTCTGCGGATTTGCGCAATTTGGGGTCGAGGATTTGGTCGGCAAGTTCATAGATCGTGCCGACAGACATCAGCGGGCGGGCTTGCACAAGTGAACTGGCAAATTGTTTGAGCGCGTCACTGCGAACCACGCGCGCCACAGGTCGCACGGATTCGATCTGCGCGCCCGGGTCGCTGGCCACCAGCACAGGCTCCACCGGCGCAGGCAGGTTGAATTTATGGATATCGAGATATTTCTGGAATACACGCGTCACCTGGGATACACGGCTAAGCAGGTTGATGCTGGCCGGCTGGGAGCGCCCGTTGCTGATGGTATTCCATTGGTCGCCTTTGGCTTCGAAATATCCCTTGGCATTGGTGACGTGGATCACCCAAACTCCGCCTGCGCCGATCAAGATGATCGGAATCACAATCTCGCTGTTCGGCAGGGTGAAATTGCGGATCAACACGAAACCCTTTTCGAGCAGGCGGTTCAATTGCGCGATCACCATCTTCTGGGCTTGCAACTCGCCATACCAGTTCAAGCCGTATTTCAAGGTTCCCTGAATACGGGCAATGATATTGATCTCGCCGTTTTGATCCTGCAAGGGGGTTTTATCGATAATTTTCATAAGGAGTCACAATACTGGTCTGCCAGGTGTCACTGGCTAAAAGAAAGGCACGTTTTCCAGGAGATCACTTTCCGCAGTTTCGCGGGTGGCAATAAACTCACGGTCTTTTCCCTTAACCAGCATGACGGGGGCATTCACCTTGAACGTACCCGCCATCAATTCCTCCCGTGAGCCGGTAACGAATGATTTTCCTTTTTGCAGGCGTTCCAGAAGGGTTTTGCGGTCCAATACGAGCCAGTCTGAATATGCGCTGCCGCGCCGTTCGAACACACGGACTGCTGCAATCTGTCCATTCTTGAGACGGACCGCTTCAATAACACCATCGATTGTTTTTGCCATCAGAATTTCCTCTGTGAATATTTTAACACACACGAGTTATAGAAAGAGATACGAAAGTCATGGGACCTCCGTATCTCTTAAGTACTGGACTAGCCAATAGGACGCGTGCCCCGAAGGGGTATTCGCATCGTCCCCTCAATGGGGAAACCTGCGGCTTTCAGTTCAAAATATTTGTCGGGGCGATAGGATTCGAACCTACGGCCTCTTGCTCCCAAAGCAAGCGCGCTAGCCGGACTGCGCCACGCCCCGATGTCATCTAAGCCTGCCGAGTATAATGCGAAGGATGAGTACCCGTCAAGCGATTATCCATACAACCTTGCTCTCGCTTCTCTTCGGACTTTCGGCCTGTTCCGCCCCAACTGACATTCCCTTCACTGTCACAGTGACCGCCCCTCCGCCTGCCGCCACAGTCACCTTCACTCCCAGCCCCACTCCGCCGACTGCAACGTCCACACCATTGACCTGCCTCACCCAGCCCGGCGTTGTGGAAGAGGGTGAAATCAGCACGACAAACCCTCCCCAACAATATCTCATCTACCTGCCGCCCTGCTATGCAGAATTGACGGACCAGCGCTACCCTGTCCTCTACCTGCTGCATGGGCAAACCTTCACGCAAGATCAGTGGGTACGCCTCGGCGCGCCACAAACTGCTGACCGCATGATCCATTCCGGCAGGAGTGTGCCATTCATCGTCGTCTTCCCGGATGACCGCTACTGGAACTTGCAGGGAGGGGCCGGCTTTGGTGACCGCCTAATCAACGCCCTCATCCCTTACGTGGACGAAAACTACCGCACCATCGCAGATCGTGACCATCGCTCCCTGGGCGGTCTCTCGCGCGGCGGCGGCTGGACGGTGAAGCTCGGCTTTGAGCGCATTGACCTCTTTGGCTCGCTGGGTCTGCATTCCCCTGCCGTGTTCAAGGATAACGCCCCAGTGGTGGAGCGGATTATCAGAAACATCCCCGAAGAATCCCATCCGCGCTTATGGCTGGATGTGGGGGATAACGATAGGGAATTGGCAAGTATCCTTGTCTTTGAAGAAATGCTCACTCGCAATTATTACCTCCATGAATATCATTTTTATTCGGGCGATCATTCAGAAATCTATTGGGCTGCGCATGTGGAGGAATACCTGCTTTGGTATGTGGAAGCATGGAACGAAGCGGAAGTTGAGTAGGATATAATTTTAAGAAAAATAACAGGAGTTTTTATGAATATCTTTATTACAGGCGGCGCGGGATATATCGGTTCTGCCACTGCCGAAGCGCTGCTCAAGGCGGGACACTCCGTCACCGTGTACGATTCTTTGGTAACCGGGCATCGGGCCGCGGTCCCGTCAGAGGCGCATTTTATCCATGCCACATTGGATGACAGCCATGCGCTTGCCGAGGCGTTGACTTCCAAACAATATGATGCTGTTATACATTTTGCTGCGTTCATTGAAGCGGGCGAGAGTATGAAAGACCCCGGCAAGTTCTTTCGCAATAATTTCACCAATTCCCTGCAATTGATGGATACGGCGGTAAAAGCTGGGGTGAAGAAATTTGTCTTTTCCTCCACGGCGGCGGTGTATCGATCCAGTGAAGAGCCGCTGACGGAAGAGTCGCCGCTCGGACCGACCAATGTGTATGGGCACACCAAGTTGATGACCGAACAGGCGTTGGAGTGGTATCGGGAGATTTATGGGTTGCACTTTGCCGCGCTGCGGTATTTCAATGCCTGCGGAGCGTTGCCCGGGCGTGGCGAGGCGCACCAGCCTGAGTCGCATTTGATTCCGCGCGTGTTGCAGATTGCGTTGGGGCAGGCGGAATCGGCGACCATCTTCGGCACGGATTACCCCACGCCCGATGGGACTTGCATCCGCGATTACATTCATATTGTGGATCTGGTCTCCGCGCATATTCTGGCGTTGGATGCTTTGGAGACGCGCGACAAGATGACCTACAACGTGGGCAGTGGGAATGGATTTTCCGTCCGTGAGGTGATCGAGGCGGCGCGCAAAGCAACAGGTCACGCCATCCCTGTGGTTGAAGCGCCGCGCCGCGCGGGTGACTCGGCACGCTTGGTGGCTTCGCCAGGTAAAATAAAAAGCGAACTTGGCTGGAATCCGCAGTTCACGAATTTACAGGATATTCTTTCAAGCGCGTGGGAGTGGCACACATCCCACCCGCATGGGTATGAAAAATAAAAAATCGCCCGATCAGTTTATGATCGGGCGATTTTTTATAACCCAAGCCTTGCTTCAAGGTCGTCTATGGCAGATTTTGCCTCGGCAAGCCCGACATTATGGGTTTCCCGATACACTTTTATGGCTTCGATCTTGTTTCGTCTTTTGATGAGTTCGATAATTTTTGGGTCGATACTGTTCGGGTTATCGTTATATTCAATGTTCAATCTTTTGTATAGAAAATCGAGGCGGGCTTCCAATTCTCCAATACGAACGCGAAGGCGGGTGATCTCTTCATCTGACATTTGAACTCTCCTTGAAAATTTATTTCCCGCAGGTGAAGCGAGCCAGCGCTTCGTCAAAAAGCGGACGGGCTGCTTCGGCATTGGGAGCATAGACCTTCCACGCAAAGACACGGTCACCGCAGACCCAGGCGCCGGCTCCGCCATACGGGAGAACGGGAGTGGCGGCGGAGGTGATCTGGGTGTACATCGTGTTCATGTTGCGGAAGAGCATCACATCCATGGTGCCTTCGCGGGTGTCGATC
>JAUXWL010000449.1 GCA_030680155.1 Anaerolineales bacterium | reverse complement strand
GTCAGCGTGACCTTCGCGGCGCTGCGAACGCAACAGAGCGATGCGCTGGTCATCAATCTTGCCGGCCGACAGCGAATGCTCATTCAGCAGATGGCGTTGGAAGTACTGGATGTACAAATGGCAGATAATCCTGCCAGCCGTCAGGCATTACACAATACCGCCGACCTTTTTGAACAAACCCTGAATGGACTGGCCTATGGCGGCGAGGTTCCCTACAGGGAGGGGACAACCGTCAGCCTGCCGCCTCCCGACGAACACGATACCGAGATCAGCGCACAACTTGAAATTGTTCGCGCCGCCTGGAATGAAATGCGCCAGGCTATTCACGTTATGTTGGAAAACGACTCGAAAAGCGCGGCCTTTTCCAACGCAATCACCTCCGTTGATCGAATCACTCCCCAGGCGCTCGCGCAAATGGAAGAGACGGTAAGTTTGTACGAGGCCGACGCCAGGAGGAAATTGAACATGGTGCGGGCAATCCAGCTTGGCTTTTTGGCCACAGCCGCAATCCTGCTGATCCTTGCCTTCGCGATCACCGAGCGGCGAATCCTCGCGCCCATCGCCCATCTGAGGGAGGCGGCCCAGCGCATTGGCACGGGCGACCTGGTTACCTCCGTATCGGTCACCGGACTGGGCGAACTCGATTGGCTGGCTCATAGTCTCGACGATATGCGGCAGCGACTTGGCGCGTCGGCCAACGCGCTGCTCGAATTCTCACGCGGTTTGCTCACAGCGAAAGATGAAACGGCCATAGCGGAAAGCGCTGTGATGAGTGCGGCCTCCGCCCTGCAGACAGACTTCAGCGCGCTGGTTCTGCCAGACCCTGATGGGCGGTTGATCGCCCAGGCGGTGCGCGGCTGGCCGGCAGATTTTGCCGGGCAGCTGGAATTGGGGCGCAGTGATGCTTCGCAGACGGGTTACACAATCATTCATGGACACCCCGTCGCTGTTGAAGATTACTCAACCGAAATGGCGTTTGCGGTTCCGCCGATCGTGTTCCAACACGGCATTGTCTCCGGCTTGAGCGTACCCATGTTTCTCGCCGGGCAAGTCGTCGGGGCGATGCTGGTGCATTCGCGCGCACCGCGGCGGTTTGGTGACGAAGAGATTCAGTTATTGTCGCTGATCGCCAATCAGACAGCGCTGGCATTGGAAAAGGCCCGCCTGTTCAAGGCTGAAGCCCGCCATGCGAAGGAAGCGGAAACCCTGCGGCAGGCCGGGGCCGTGGTAGCGGCCACACTCCGGCAGGATGAGTCCATTGAGCGCATCCTCGAGCAACTGGAGCGCGTGGTCCCCTACGACACCGCCTCGGCGCTGCTCCTGGGTGATGGCTATCTGGAAATCGTCGGCGGGCGCGGCTGGTCAGACCCGGCGACGGTGGTGGGCTTGCATTTCCCCGTGCCGGGCGACAACCCGAATACAGTGGTCATCCGGGAGCGGCGGACGCTTATTCTTGCAGATGCGCCAGCATCCTTCGCCGCCTTCCGGCAAGCCCCCCACAGCCACATCCGCTCGTGGTTGGGCGTGCCGCTTATCGTCAAGGAACGGATCATCGGTATGCTGGCAGTGGACAACGTACGCCCAGACTTCTTTACTCCTGATCTCGCGCGGTTGGTGGCGGCGTTCGCCGATCAGGTCAGCATTGCCATCGAAAACGCGCGCCTGTATGCCGAAGCCGAGAAGCACACCGGGCAATTGCGCGCCCTGCGCGCGGCCGGCCATGCGCTGACCTCCGACCTGCGGCTTGATGCGGTCCTGCAAACTTTGATCGAGACCGCGCAGCATCTGGTCGAGGCCTCTTACGCCGCCCTGGCTGTCCTGGATGACGATGGGAGTTTGTCCCAATTCCATACCGCTGGCATCACGGATGCAGATCGGCAGAAAATCGGCGAGCCTCCCAAAGGGCTTGGGCTGTTGGGGGTCTTGATCCGGGAAGGCGTTCCCATCCGAATCGCTGACATCGCGCGTGATCCGCGCTCGATCGGCTTTCCTCCCCGCCATCCGCCGATGAAGACTTTCATGGGCGTGCCGATTATGGCGCACGGAAAGGTGATGGGCAGCCTGTATCTCACGGAAAAGATGAGCGGGCAGATATTTACTCAGGATGATGAAGACCTGGTGGTAGGGCTGGCCGCCGATGCCGCCATTGCCATTGAGAACGCCCGCTTGTTTGGCAAGGTGGAGCAACTGGCGATCACTGACAGCCTGACCGGAGTTCACAACCGCCGCCATTTCCTGGAATTGGCAGAACATGAATTCCAGCGCGCGCGTCGCTACCGGCGTCCCGTATCCATGATTATGCTGGATATCGATCACTTCAAAAAAGTGAACGACACCTACAGTCACGCGATTGGCGACCAGGTTTTGCGAGCCGTGGCGGCACGCTGTCGTGAAACGCTGCGAACTATCGATTTTATGGGACGCTTCGGCGGTGAAGAGTTCCTCCTACTCCTCCCGGAAAACGACCTGGAGGGCGCGCGCAGCGCCGCCGAACGGCTTCGCCAGCGCGTGGCCGAAGCGCCGATCCAAACGGACCGAGGACTCGTCTCCGTGACAATCAGCCTGGGAGTGGATGCTATCACCGCCGATTGTCCCAACTTAAAGACCATGCTCGACCGCGTGGATGCCGCCATGTATGCCGCCAAAGAAGGCGGACGCAATCAAACCGTCTGCGCCAGTTCATATAATGGACGAAAACATGAATCCTAAAAAACAAGGGCATTCAACGATTTCCCGTGAACCGGAATTGACTGTACTTAATACGCTCATTTCGGCGACCCATACCTGGACGGATACCCAGGCTGTATTGTCCGTTGCCCTGGAGCAGGTCGCAAAACTGGCCAAGTCCGATGGGGCTGAATGCCATCTGGCCAATTCAGCCGGCGAATTGGAGTTTACGGCACAGTACAATCTGGATCCTGATTTTGTAAGCGAGTCCTTGAAGCTTCGCATTCTTTCCGGAACAGGCATTCCCGGACGAGCCTATGCCAGCCAGAGCGCCATCCATGTGCCGGATATCGCCGCTGAGGAACGCTACCTGCGACGCGAACCGGCACGCCGGGCTGGGTATCACTCGCTGATCTGCATCCCGCTGACCGGGTTGGATACTTTGCTGGGGACATTCACGCTGTATTACAAACAGGAAATCCAGCCCGCCACCGACCTGCAAATTATATTGACCACCGTCGGCAAACAGATGGGCATCGCGGTCGAACGGGCGCACCTGTTCCAGAAAACCGCAAAACAGTTGAAAGAGTTGCAGGTTTTGCAAACGGTATCCAATGCCTTGAACCGCTCTGCCAATATTCAAGAGGCTCTGGAGCACAGCCTGGAAGCGGTGATCACCGCCATGAACATGCCCTGCGGCTGGGTGGTATTACTGGATGGCTTCCAGAAGGTGCGTCTCGCCGCCTCCTATAACCTGCCGCCAAAGTTGAATCCCGCGGACTGGGCCGCCTTGCAGGCTCCCTGTCACTGCCTGGATTTATTGCAACAGGGACGATTGGATTCGGCGGTCAACATCGTCGAATGCCAGCAATTGAAAAAAGTGACCGACCCGCAACACCCATATCTTTCCCATGTCAGCATACCCATCCGCACCGGCAACCTGCTGCTGGGAAATCTCAATCTTGTTCCGCCGCCCGATTCCACCTTCACAGAAGAAAATTTGCGGATGTTCACCGCCATCGGCGACCAGATCGGTGTGGCAATCGAGCGCGCGCTCCTATATGAGGAATCTAAAGAGCAGCGTATCCGCGAACAACAGATCCTGCTTGGGCATGGACGAATGCTTTTAGGAGAGCACAACCTGCAAACCATCATGGATCAAACCATGATGGTTGTGACTGGCGCGCTACAGGTTGAACATGCTGTGCTGGCGTTGGTTGATCCCGATGGAAAAACCTACTCCGCCAGGGCTGGAGTAGGCTGGTCCCCTGAAAGAATTCGACGCATAAACTGCGTACCCATTGACGGAAAAACGCCAATCTGTCAAGCCATCCGAACAAAAATGCCGGTTATTATTTCAGACATAATCCAGGAAGAAAATTTAAAAATACAGATTATTCACAAAGAAGCCAGCCTGGTTTCATCGCTGGTCATCCCCATGATTATCAACGAAAAAACGCTTGGAGGCATCGCCGTCCACGCGCAGATCGCGCGGAAATGGAATGAGGATGAAATCCGGCTGCTTTCATTGCTCGCAGACCAGGCCGCGATCGCCATCGAGAATGCGCAGTTGTTCGAGGCCGAACACTTCGCCCGCAAGCAGGCCGAATCCTTGCAACAAATCGGGGCGCTGCTGACGACCCATCTGGAACTCAACGAGGTATTCGAAAGACTGTTCGATCTGCTGGCTCGCGTCGTCACATACGATAGCGTCTCGGTGCAATTGATAGACAAGGATGGCAGCATGGACCTGGTCGCTGGAAGGGGTTTCCCGGACATGGACGAGGCCAGGAGAGTCGTCAGGGGTATTCAGAAAATCGGGACGAATAAGCAGCGCCACTGGGCCGAGGGGCGACCCCTGGTTATTCCAGACACACATGCCGAGAGTGACTGGATGATTGCGCCAGGCGTCGAATACATTCGCTCCTGGGTTGGCGCGCCCCTGTTGGTCAAGGGGGAACTGATCGGCGTTCTGAACGTGGACAGTCGCAGCGCAGGCGCCTACGACCAGGAAACGGGCAAGACCGTGATGGCGTTTGCCAACCAGGCCGCCATCGCCATCAAGAATGCCCGCTTATTCGATGCATTTGTCAACGAGCAACAGCACACAGCGCTTCTGTACCACCTGAGTCTGGAACTATCCACCAATCTTAAATCAGAGAATGTTGCCAACCGCGCCTTGCAAGCCGCGGCAGACGCCCTGGGAGTAACCAGAGGAAATATCCTTACGCTTGAAGATGACGACGAGCATCTGCAGATTCTGGCGGTAACGGGATATGATCGCGAAACCATTGAAGCGCTTAACCAGCGCTTGAACTGGACCATCAGTCAGGGAGTGACCGGGCGCGTCGTTCGGACCCGCATGGCAACAACCATCCCGGATGTTTCGCAGGATGCTGACTGGATACCCATCTCCGGCCTGGACGACTGGGTCCGATCCATATTGTCTGTCCCTCTCGTGGCGGGAAATCGTGTCATAGGCGCGCTCAACCTGCTCAGCGAGCAATTGGGTTTTTTCAAAACAAAAAGCCTTTCCCTGATAACCGCCATCGCTTCGCCGGTAGCCCTGGCATTGCAGAACGCCCGTCTTTACGAGGGGCTGCGCCAAAGGTTCAAAGAACTGGAAATTTTGGCAGATACATCATCCGCGCTGCGAAAAGCGCAATCCTACAACGATATACCGCCCATCCTGCTCGCCAAAGCAGTGGAGGGATTAAAAGCCGACGCGGGTGTTTTGCTTCTGCTTGAAAACAACGCGCTGATATTTTCCGCAATACACGGCGAAACCAATGTAAAAACAGGAGACACCTGCCCGCAGGACGCAGGCATGATGTGGCAAGCCCTGGAAAGCGGCAAGCCGATTTTCATCCCGGATGTGACGCAAATCGAAGATCTCCATAAAAGCGCGGTATGCCAGGCGCTGATGGGAGACGCGCTTTCCTGCGTTTGCATTCCGCTCCGAACGAACACATCCGCCATCGGCGTAGTGTATTTGAACTGGAAGAAAAAAACCTTCCTGAGCGCAGACGAGTCGCGCCTGCTGGAATCGCTTGCCGAAATCGCCGCCAATGCGATTCATCGCTCCACCCTGCATCTGCAAACAGTACAACAAGCGCAGGATATCACCCTTGCGTATGATGCAACCATCGAAGGCTGGTCACGCGCGCTCGACCTGCGTGACAGGGAAACCGAAGGCCACTCCCAACGCGTCACCAACCTGACCCTGCAACTGGCACAAGCCCTCGGAGTAAACGAGTCTGAACTTGAACACATTCGCCGCGGCGCATTGCTCCACGATATTGGAAAAATGGGCGTCCCGGATAACATCCTGCGTAAAGCCGGGGCATTGAGCGAAGAGGAGTGGGCGTTGATGCATCGGCATCCGCAATTAGCCCATGAAATGCTATTCCCCATCGCCTATCTTCAACCCGCGCTCGACATCCCATATTGCCACCACGAAAAATGGGACGGCAGCGGCTACCCGCGCGGACTGAAAGGGGAGGAAATTCCACTGGCGGCGCGCATCTTCGCAGTCGTGGACGTCTTCGACGCCCTCACCTCCGACCGTCCCTATCGCCCCGCATGGACAAAAAGAAAAGCCACCGCACACATCCGCCAACAGTCCGGAATACATTTTGACCCCAAAGTTCTACGTGTCTTTTTAAAATTGATCGGGAGGAAGTAAAGGAAAATTCGTATATGTAAAGCGTCAAATCCACTATCAGTAGATCACGAAAACCTCGCGTACTGCGCAGCGTGCGCTCTCCCCTGGCGCCGCCCGCCAGGGCAGGTGTAGCGCAAATCTGGCGGTAGCCTGTCCTGGACGGACAGCCCAGGGAGACCGCCAATTACACGCTTTCGTGAAGTACTGACTATGTACAAGTGGCAGGCAAAAGGGAATTCGTCAAGGAAGGCGGCGATTCTCCAGCAATTCCAAATCTGAATCTAACAATCTCAACGCAAAGCCGCCAAGACGCTAAGATTTTGACCTTTCCTCGACGGAATCGGCAAGGGTACCATCTGGCGCAGGGGCAATCCTAAAAAAGCCTTGCGGCGTTGCGTCTTTGCGTTAAGGTTTGGCATCTTTGCCTTCTACACAATTTTAGATTTTGAATTGCTGAAATCCTGGGATTACTGGTGATTACCCACATCTTTTGCGTCTGCCAATACAGAGCAAAACCTCAGCCACGAATTTAGCGAATTTGCGCAGATTGAACCGAAAAACCAGCGAGAGAATCCGCGAAATTCGCGGCAAAAAGCTTTTATCCTTGCCTTATGCAGACTTGTGGGTAATCACCAGGGCAGCGGTGAAGAAACAGGGGTTTTTCGCGCAAGATTTTTCGCAAATGAGGTAAGGTAGGGGGATGAACAAAGCAAATGGACAACAGGCACGATTGAGTGACGCAGGGGAGCAGGATCAAGAGTTGGATGAGCAAAAGGCT
>JAUXWL010000446.1 GCA_030680155.1 Anaerolineales bacterium | reverse complement strand
CCAACAGAAGACATCCCAAGCATCCGCCCCGCGCTGGAAAAAACCCTCGCCTCTTTCTCTCCCATTCTGGCTGATTCTGCATGGGGAAATTTAGTCTACCTCGTGCAGAACGTCCGCGTTGGCTTCTACGGCTACGGCTATCAACTCATCGCCCCGCTGGTCGAAACACCAGTCCCGCCAGAAACAGCGGGACAAGCAGCGCGCCTAGCCTCGGTCGAAGACATCGCCCTCATGAAACTGGATGCCCTGCTCGCCCGCGCCGCCCGCAAAGACTTCTACGACCTGTACTTCATCTGCCAAAACATCCCGCTTCGCACCATCCTCGATCTTGCCCCGCAAAAATACCCCTCCACGCGAGATTTCGAAACCCAATCCGTCAAACGCCTCGTCTACTTCCAAAACGCCGAAGAGGATCCAGACCCGCACATGCTCGCCCCCGTCACCTGGGAACAGGTCAAAAAATTTTTTATCCAACAATCCAAATCCATCGCCAAAGACTGGCTAGGCTAATGTCATTGCGAGGAGCGCTCTTGCTCTTTGCGACGAAGCAATCCCTTTGCGCAATGAGGAGATTGCTTCAGGCGAAAACCATCGCCCTCGCAATGACAATGTGAGAATACATGCCCGAAAAACAATACTGCGTTTACATCATGACCAACGCACATCACACCGTTCTCTATACAGGCGTGACCAACAACCTGCAACGCAGGGTTTTGGAACATCAATCGGGCAAGGGCAGTAAATTTACAAGCAAGTACAATGTAAACAAGTTGGTTTATTTTGAGTGCAGTAACGATGTGAATGCCGCCATCCTTCGTGAAAAGCAAATTAAAGCAGGTTCGCGCAAAAAGAAATTAGATCTGATAAATAACATGAACCCTAAATGGAACGACCTATTCACGACATATTTCGGCAGGAATGAGGAGATTGCTTCGGGCGAAAACCATTGCCCTCGCAATGACACTTGAACGTTATGAAAATCCACTTCGACCCCAACCAGCAATTCCAACTCGACGCCGTAGCCGCCGTGACCGACCTCTTCGAAGGTCAGCCGCAGTCCGCGCCCAGCATGACCCCTGTTAATGTCACCGATTACGGCGAAATCTTCGCAGGGCAGGCACAAACCGAACTTGGCGTAGGCAACCAACTCGTTCTGGATGAAGCGCGATTGCAAGCGAACACCCGCACCGTCCAACAGCGCAACGACATCGAGATTCAGAATCCCGCGAACCCGCTCGAAGCATGGGAATTATTCGACGCGCCTGCCGGTACGCGCCGCAACTGTCCACACTTTTCAGTGGAGATGGAAACAGGCACAGGCAAGACCTACGTCTACTTGCGCGCCATCTTTGAACTCTCGCAAAAATACGGCTTCCAGAAATTCATCATCGTCGTGCCCAGTGTCGCCATCCGCGAAGGCGTGCTCAAAAACCTGGAGATCACCGCCGAACATTTCAATACCATCTACAACCTCGCGCCCCAATATTTCGTCTACGACGCCAAACGCATCAACCGCCTGCGTCAGTTCGCCACCAGCAGCACCCTGCAGATCCTGGTCATCAACATCGACGCCTTCCGCAAGAACTTCACCGGCACCGACGAAGAAAAGAAAAGCAACGTCATCTACAAGGAAAGCGACAAACTCTCCGGGCGCCAGCCCATCGAGTTCGTGCAGGCGGCGCGTCCCATCGTCATCATCGACGAACCGCAAAGCGTGGACAGCACCGACAAAGCGCAGGAAGCCATCAAGGCGCTCAACCCGCTCTGCACCTTGCGCTACTCCGCCACGCACACCAACCCCTACAACCTGATCTATCAACTCGACCCCGTCCGCGCCTTCGACCTGAAACTGGTCAAACAGATCGTGGTCGCCTCCGCCGCAGTCGAAGGCGGCGCAAACGACGCCTTTGTGCGCGTGGAAAAGATAGACTACAAGAACGGCATCAAAGCCAAACTCCGCATTCAAGAGCAGACCGAGAACGGTCCGCGCGAAAAACTGGTCACCGCCAAACAGGGCGCCGACCTCCATCAACTCTCCAACGAACGCAGCATCTACAAAGACGGCTACGAGATCGCCGAGATCAACGCCGAGCCGGAGAATGAATATATCCGCTTCTCCAACGGGCGCGTCATGCGCCTGGGCGAAGAAAGCGGCGGCATGAAAGACGACATCTGGCGCGCCCAGATTCATCACACCGTCAAACGCCACCTCGAAAAAGAATTGCAAGTCCGTGAGCGCGGCATCAAAGTCCTCAGCCTGTTCTTCATCGACCGCGTCGCCCACTACCGCGATTACGACCAGGGCGGCAAACCCATCGCGGGCAAATTCGCCAACGCCTTCGAAGAAACCCTCGCCGAACTGATGAAGGAAGAACGCTTCAAGCCGCTCGCATGGCTGAAACTGCCCGTCGAAAAACTCCACAACGGCTACTTCGCCCAGGATAAAAAAGGCATCCTCAAAGACACGCGCGGCGACACCCAGGCAGATGATGAAGTCTACAACCTCATCATGAAGGAAAAGGAAAAACTGCTCTCCATCGAAGAACCCCTGCGCTTCATCTTCAGCCACTCCGCCCTGCGCGAAGGCTGGGACAACCCCAACGTCTTCCAGATCTGCAACCTGCGCGAAATGTCCACCGAACGCGAACGCCGCCAAACCCTCGGGCGCGGCTTGCGCCTGCCGGTTGACCAAAACGGCGAGCGCGTCCGCGATGATTCGGTCAACAAACTGTACGTCTTCGCCAACGAAACCTACGAAGACTTCGCGCGCGGCTTGCAAAGCGAATACGAAAAAGAAGGCATCTCCTTCGGCAAAGTCCCGCTGGTTGCCCTCTCCAAACTCACCCGCATCGAAGGCGAAGAGGAAAAGCCCATCGGACGCGAAGCCGCCGAACAGATCCGCGCCGCCCTCATCGAACAAAATTTGCTGGATGAAAACAACCGCATCCTGCCTGACTTTGAGCCTGCCCGCCCCGGCTTCAAGTTGAATCTCCCCGATAATTTATCCGCTCTCGCGCCCGCCGTCACCGACCTGCTATCCTCCTACATCCTCGAACGCCACATCCGCCGCGAGAAAAACGAAGGCACGAACAAATTCAAGAAAGCCGTCGAAGCCAGCCCTGAATTTTTAGAGTTGTGGAACCGCATCAAGCCCAAAACCACCTACCGCGTCGAATTCAAAACCGACGACCTGGTTGCAAGCGCTGTCCGCACCATCAAAGCCATGCCCAGGATCGAAGCGCCGAAGGTTGTCATCCGTGCCGGGCAGGTTCAGGTCAAAAAAGGCGGCGTGGCAGCCACCGCACAAAGCGTCTCGCAAGATACGGTGGAATACGGCTCACGCCCTGTGCCTGATATCCTCGCCTATTTGCAGGAACAGACCGAACTTACCCGCGCCACCCTCGTGCGCATCCTCAAAGAATCCGACCGCCTCTCCGAGTTCTTCCTCGACCCGCAAAAATTTATGGATATGCTCGCGCATATCATCAAGCACGAACTCCGCCGCCTGCTCGTGGACGGCATCAAATACGAAAAACTGGTCATTGATGGCAGGGAAGACGAGTGGGAAATGGCGCTCTTCAAGAATGAAGAGGTCATCAACTACCTCAGCGCCTTGCAGGTCAAAAAATCCACGCATGAGTATGTGGTCTACAGTTCCATCGTTGAACAAAAATTTGCCGAAAAGCTCGACCAGCGTGATGACATCAAACTCTTCCTCAAACTACCCGACAAATTCTTCATCGAAACCCCCGTTGGCAAATACATCCCTGACTGGGCAATTGTCAAACACGGCGACGACACCATCTACATGGTGCGCGAAACCAAAGGCGTAAAGAAATCCGAATTCCTAAAGCTCCGCAACAGCGAGTCCGACAAGATCCGCTGCGGCATCGCGCACTTCGAAGCCATCGGCGTTAATTTCGATATGGTCACCGACGCCGATGAGGTTGCTTGATTTGTTATAAGGAGAAACATTATGTCCGAAATCAAATACGAGATCATCAAGAACATTGCCGTACTATCCACCTCCGCTTCCGGCTGGAGCAAGGAACTCAACCTCATCTCATGGAACGACCGCGAACCCAAATACGACCTGCGCGACTGGTCCGCGGATCACAGCAAGATGGGCAAGGGTGTCACATTGACGAAGGAGGAACTGCTGGCGTTGAAGGAACTGCTCAACGCCGCGGACCTATAACATGAACAAGATCATTCGCAACATCATCATCGTTTCGCTCTTCACCGTTGGCGGCGGCTGGCTGGGCATCTGGCTCAACAACGTCACCGGCAACACCGCTCCTCCGCTCGAAAGTTTGGGCGCACTCGTTTGGCTCATGACACCTGCCCTTTCTGGTTTTGCTTTACGCGCTTTTGGCGGAGATGGCTGGCAGGATTCTGGCTTCGGCTTGAATCTCCGCTCAGGCTGGAAGTGGTATCTCGTGGCGCTTCTCGTCTATCCGCTCGCCGCTCTCTTAACCTTTGGTTTGGCAGCTCTCTTCGGCATCGTCTCCGCGGACGGTTTTGTCACACAGGGCTTTGGTGCGTATTTATCTTTGGCTGGCACAATGTTCATCGGATCGCTGATGAAGAACTTCTTCGAAGAATTCGCCTGGCGCGGATACCTCACCCCGCGTTTGGATGCGGCAAAGGTTCACCCAATACTCAATCATTTCATCACTGGCGTTCTGTGGTGGGCATGGCACCTGCCGTACTATTATTATTTTCTTGACAGGCAGGTTCTCGAAAGCAATATTGCCACGAGTGTTCCTGTCTTTCTGGTCATTAGTTTCTTCATCATGTTCCCCGCATCGATCCTTTTCGGTGAACTACGCCTGCTCAGTAAATCCACATGGACGGCGTTCTTATTTCACTGCATGATCAATGCCTTCAGCACACCGCTGCTTCTGAACGGTTTTATCAAAGTCAACGGGACCATGGGCATCATCTTCGCTCCCACTCATGAAGGGATATTTGTGTCGATCCTCTACGGCATGGCAGGTTGGATGCTGTATAAGCATCGGATGAAGGTCGCAACGAACGCCTAAAAGCAAACTTCCGAAGTCTTGAAGACTTCGGAAGTTTTTATTACTCGATCCCATCAAAGATGTGATCCAGCACATCCTCGCTGACATCAAACACCGAGCCATTTTCAGGGATGGCTTCTCTTGTCATCCATGCTGGCAGGCGGTCATCTTCCTTTGTGAAGCCTGCGCGTTTGTTGAACTCGCGCTCCAGTTTGATGGTCTCCTTGCCAAGCGCCTGCAAAATATTATCAGGGACATCGTCCCAGCCGTAGCGAGATTTTAGCAGACGTTTCACCACGCCATCGGGCGTTGCCGCGTACCCAAAACCCGCAAAGATACACGCGCCGATGGTGTCGTAGCCTGCCATGTTCAACTGTGAGTTCAGCGAAGCATCCTTCTGCTGGGTCGGATCAAGATGATTAACCTGCGCGCGGATGGTCAGTCCGCAGGTGTGGTCTGCGCCTTGCGGCGTGGTGGCGTAGGTCACACCCGTCCCTTTGATGGAACGCGGCTCATACGCGGACATGACTTGTCCCTTCACGGCAGGCACGCGCTCGATACCGTATTTTTTGCCCACTGTCACCGCGCCGTCGCCGAGGATACGTCCCAACTCCGTCCCTGCGCGGATTTCGTCAATTAATTTCTGGGCATCTTCTTCACTGCCCCATTTCATCAAGCCTGCTTCAGCAGCGACACCCAATGCCCCACCGACTTCGATAGAGTCCAAGCCGAGGTCATTGACGTGCCAGTTCATGCGTCCGATGGCGTCAAGCGAGTCGATATCCAGGTTCGTACCCATCAAACCAATCGTCTCATATTCCAACGGCGAGACGATGATCTTGCCATCCTCCCCGCCAAAGACGTTCGAGCATTTGATCGTACAGCCCGCCATACAGGCATGCGACGCATCCGAGGGCTTGCCGCGCGTCAGCGTGAATTCACGCAACTGCTCGCCGCTGATGGCATCCACATTGTCAAACGTGCCGCGCGAAAAATTATGCACAGGGATCGCCGCAAAGCGCTGGGTCAACTGCGCCATCGCCGCCGTGCCATAATCGCGATACGTCACCGACTGCGGATGGTTCATCACCGACTGGGTGTAATCTTTTTGCGCCACCTTGAAGGCTTCGGGGTCGGCAAGGGCAGGTTTCTGCCCGCCAGCGTGGTCGAAGACGATGGCCTTGAGTCCCTTCGAGCCCATCACTGCGCCAAGTCCGCCGCGGGCGGCAATGCGGGATGGAATCTTGTCTTTGTCGATATTCTGAATCCCCGCTGACTTCATACGCATCTCGCCACCAGGTCCGATCAGGGAAATGGCAACCTTGTCACCGTATTTTTCGAGTAATTTCGGCGCGGTTTCGTACACACCCAAGCCAATCAAATCGTCAGCACGTTCCCATTTCGCACCATCTTTCAAAGATAAATGCAAAACCCAATAGCCTTCTTTTTCAGGCACATCTTCGATGATGAGCGCATGGATGCCCATGAACGCCATGTGATACCCTGTCCGCCCGCCCGCGTTGGCTTCTTTGATGCCGCCCGTCAGCGGGGATTTGCCGCCCACCGAAATGCGGTCAGTGGAGGAAAGGATATGCCCAACCAGCAAACCAGGCGTGAAGATCAGTTTGTTCCCCTCGCCAAGCGGGTCACACTTCGCATCCACTTCATCGACCATGATGCGCGCGATCAGTCCGCGCCCACCGAGCCGCTGCCATGTTTCAGGGACGGGTTCGCGTTTCAGTTCCTGCGTGCGGGTGTTGACGCGCCAGATTTGTGATTTGTGCTCGGTCATAAATTTCTCCATTATGTCATTGCGAGGAGGGTGATTTTCCCGACGAAGCAATCTCCTAATGAATGGGGATTGCTTCGGGCAAAGAGCGCCCTCGCAATGACATCATCCAAACAAACTCTGCACGGCTTCGCGGAACACCTTTGTATGGTAATCCACATCTGCCTGTGTGGTTTCGGGTGAGATCAGCGCCATGTTGTGGAAGGGCGTCATCAGGATGCCGCGATTGAGCGCGTACAAGTGCATGTAACGATCCAGTTCGGGATCAACAGCCGCGTGCGCCTCGCCGCCATTTTTGGGAGGAGTGGGACGGAACCAATACTCGGAGCGATTGCCCAAACGCTTCACGATCCACGGGAGGCTGTATTCGGCTATGACGCTTTCGACTCCCGCTGTGAATTGTTCCTGCAATTTCGCCGCCTTGGCATAGAACTCGTCCGTGAGCACGTTCTGGAGCGTGGCTTTCATCGCCGCAATGGACAGGGCATTGCCCGCCAGCGTCCCGCCGATGCCGCCTACGTCCGCATCGTCCATGGCGAGTTTGGCGGCGAAGGCTTGCGACACCTCTTCCGTGAAACCATAGACCGCGGCGGGGACGCCTCCAGCGAGGGGTTTGCCGAGGGTGAAAAAATCAGGCTCAAGTCCGAATGAGGCGGTGTATCCGCCGGGTCCCGTGCAGATGGTGTGAGTCTCGTCAATGATGAGATAGGTCCCGAATTTGCGTGTGATCTTGCGCAGGGCTTCGTGGTAGCCAGGGTCAGGGTGGATGATGCCGATGTTGGTCATGGCAGGCTCGGCGAGAACGGCGGCAACTTCGCGGGAGGCAAGCGCGATTTCGAGCGCGCCGATGTCGTTGAACTCGATCACCTTGGTGGTTTCGCGCGGGTCAATTTGCGGACCCATATTGTTCGGGCGCGAGATCGGCGTGCCTTCTTCATCGAGCGTGACGAAGGTTTCGTCCACCGAGCCGTGATAGCAGTAGTTGAAGACAAGAATTTTCGGGCGTCCCGTGATCATGCGCGCCATGCGTAACACAAAGCGATTCGCATCCGTGGCAGTGAGGGCAAATTGCCAGTATGGAAGTTTGAAGCGGCGTTGAAGTTCCTCACCAACCCAGATCACATCTTCATAGGGCAGCATGAGCGTGATGCCTTTTTGAATCTGCTCGGTGATGGCTTTCACGGTGGCATCGGGGCTGTGACCTGTCATCGCGCCCGTGTCGCCGAGACAAAAATCAATGTAGTCGTTGCCGTCCACATCGGTGAAGTGTGCGCCTTTGGCATCCTTGACGAAAACGGGAAACGATCCCGCCCAGCGGATCATCCACAACATCGGCACGCCGCCATGCAGTGACTTGCGCGCGCGCTGGTAGAGTTCGTAGGATTTGGGATGATTCTTGTGGAAGAGTTCTTCCTCGGCTTCCAATAACTGTTTGAGTTTGTTTCTATCGAGTGTGTTTGTCATGTTTGATTATGTCGAAGGTCAAACGTCGAAAGTCGAAGTCCTTGACGTTTGACCTTCGACGTTTGACGGATTTACATGCTTTCTTTGACTGATTCGCCAAAGATTTTCAAGCCGTCATTGATTTGTTGAGACGTTACATTCAACGGCGGGATCCAGCGCAGGGTGTTGTCGTAGGTTCCACACGAAAGCAGGAGCATACCCTTCTCTTCGGCTTTGTGGATGACCTCTTTAACCAGCGGCTTGGCTTTCGCCTGGCTGCCATCCACGATAAACTCGGTGCCGACCATCAAGCCCTTGCCGCGCACATCGCCGATCTGCGGATATTCCTCCTGCAATTTGCGCAATCCCGTCATCAACTGGATGCCTTTCTCGGCGGCATTTTCCAGCATCTTCTCTTCACGCAGCGCACGAATGGTGGCGACTGCTGCCGCGCAGGCGATGGCGTTCCCACCGTAGGTCCCGCCGATGGAACCGACATCGAGTTTCTTCATGATGTCGGTGCGGGTGAAGACGCCAGAGAGCGGCATACCAGAGGCAATGCCCTTTGCGGCGGTGATGATATCTGGCACAACGTCGAAGTGTTCAAGCGCGAACCATTTGCCTGTGCGCCCAAAGCCTGATTGCACTTCGTCGAAGATGAGCATGATGCCGTGCTTGTCGCAGATCTCGCGCAAGCCTTTCATAAAGGAGGCAGGCGGGACGATATAGCCGCCTTCACCCAGCACTGTTTCGATCAAGATCGCGGCGGTGTCCTTCGGCGCGGTCTGCGAAGCGAGCAGATATTCCAACTGTTCCAGTGCGTATTGGCTGGCTTGTTCTTCGGTCATTTTCAGGTGGAAAGCGTACGGGAACGGCGAGACATATATCCCCGAAGGAAGAGGCGCGAAGCCCGTGCGGTAGCTCGTCTTGGAGGTGGTCAACGCCATCGTGGCGTGAGTCCGCCCGTGGAAGGAGCCATTGAAGACGATCACGTTCGGTCTGCCCGTGGCGGCTTTGGCGATCTTGACCGCATTCTCCACCGCCTCCGCGCCTGAGTTGGCGAAGAAGAAAGAATCAATCGAGGGCGGGACAATTTTACGAAGCTCTTCGATGAGTTGCAGCATCGGCTTGTGGATGACGATGTTCGCCTGCGCATGTAGGAAGGAGCCTGCCTGCTCGCGGATCGCTTCGACGACCTTCGGGTGGCAGTGACCTGTGTTGGTGACACCGATGCCGCTGGTGAAGTCGAGCAATTTTTTACCGTCGTCCGTATAGATGTATGCGCCCTCGGCGCGGTCGGCAACGAAATTGAAAATGCGGCTCAACACGGGAGTGACATGGGGGAAGTTTTCTTGATAGAGTTTGCTGGTCATTGGATTCCTTTTCGGCTGGATATTTATCGTGTGCAAGCAAAGGTTGTCAGCGGCAGTCGCTCAAGCCGCCGTCCTCGGCGGCGTTTTGCGAGGGAAATCCTGCGCCGGGGACGGCGCAGGGAGCAAGTCACCTGACATGGTTTGCTTGCACACTATTTATCGTACGGGGTTGCACACTATCTGTCAACATGCTAAACTTCAGGCATGGATTTTGATATCATAGGCGACATTGAAGACATTGAGATCATAGCAATCGGTTCAAGTATCCGCGTTCTTGACTATTTACAGAAAACTTATGGGCATGGACGTTGGCGAAAACTCAAAGGCACTGCGACAGTCAAAATCCCAAACGGACAATTCCGCCGTGTCGAACTTCACTGGTACGAAGCGCACGGAATTGGCAAACGAGACATGAAAATCAAATATTACCTGGATGAATGACCATGAGCGCTCACAAAAAATACGTTATTTGCATCAACAACAAAGATTACGAAGCGTCCCTTATCCCGCGCAAAATCTACGAAGTGATTCCCGACGAACGCGCCGAAAAAGACGACTTTATAAGGATTATCGACGAGAGCGGGGAAGATTATCTATTTCATAACAGCCACTTTGTATTTCTCGAACTGCCCCTCGAAATCGAGCAGGCGTTGGTGACTGTTTAACCCTTTCCATAAAATTGGGGATGAGACTCAACACCTCATCCCCAATCTCTGATTACCACTCACCACTTTCTACGCCGGCAAATACTCCGCCGCCCACTCCACATCGTGCTTCTTCAGCGTCTCGCGCGTCGGCACGCCGTCGTTCGTCCAGCCAGCCATTTTGTAGTAGGTATCGAGGGCGGTTTCAACTTCTTCATGCGTCAGAGTAAAACCAGCGGTGGGACCTGTGCCCTTCAATTCCTTGAAGAACTTCTTGGGCAGTTTGTCCGCGTTGCGGGTCAGTCCTTCGCGGGCATTGAACACGCGGAAGAGGTTCAAGCGGCGGCGACCGACTTCCATCAGGTCATCCACGGTCATATCCCAGCCTGTCACGGCGTTGAGCATCTGCGCGGTCTGCGCCCCGTCGTACAGCGTCCAGGTGGGACCCCAAACGAACTGGCAGAGTTCAAGCGAGTCGAGCATCGAGTAGAAGCATTCCGTCTCATACGCGAAGCGGACTTTTTCCTCGGTGAGCGAGTACGCAGGCTGCGGCGTGCCAAGCCCGATCTGCTTGAGGCGGTCGAGGTTGAAATCGCCGATGCCTTCTTCGTAGTACGGGTCGTGCTCGGAAGACTGGTGATCCGCGCCGAAGGGGTTGACGGCGTAGATGAGCGCCAGCGAGCGTTTGGCTTGCGGCATGTGCGCCGGCGCTTCCGCGCCCTTGACGGTGATGAGGAACTCATCCGCGCCCTTGCCCCATTTGGCGGCGGCGCGTTCGGAACCCATGCCGAGGGTCTTGCCAAATTCGCCTTCACCCTTCACCATCTTGTAGAGCGCGGCGATCATCGCTTCGTGGTTGCCAAATTTGAGTTCAAGACCGTCCGTGTCGGCAGTGGTGATGATGCCATTTTCAAAGCACTCCATCGCAAAGGCAATCGTCGCGCCAGCCGCGATGGTATCCACCGCATATTCGTTACAAATTTGGTTCGCCAGCGAAACCGCAGCGAGGTTGTCAATTCCGCAGTACGAGCCAAAGGTACCGAGCGTCTCGTATTCGGGACCGCCGTACTTCGGGTCAACCTTGTACGCGCCGTCCTTGATCTCCACCACGCGCTTGCATTTGACTACACACGCGTAGCAGGTATCGCGTTCCTTCAAAATGGTTTCCGCCATCACCTCGCCGCTGATGGGTTCGAAACCCTCAAACTGACCTTCGCTGTAGTTACGGGTCGGCAGGGTGCCAATGGAATGATTGAACGCCACCACTACCGCCGTACCGAACTTGGCAAGACCGTCCATATCGCCATTCTCAGGGATGGCTTTGGGACCAATGCGGTTCAACGCGGTCAAGGCCTTGGCATCGGCAACATCCACCTTCTTTTTGCCGCGCACTACAACGGCTTTCAAATTCTTGGATGCCATCACCAGCCCCATGCCCGTGCGCCCATTATGGCGGTTGGACATGCTCACCAGTGATGAGAACAATACGCCGTTTTCCGCGCCCATGCCGTACTGCAAAATTTCCGCTTTGGGGTCAACTTCCTTATGGATGATGTCATCCACCTCCCCCGATTTCTTTCCCATCAAATGCGCCGCATCGCGCAGCTCATACTTTCCATCTACGATAGCAAGGTAAACGGGCTTGGCAGACTTGCCCTTGATGACAATGCCGTCAAAGCCCGCAAACTTCAACTCCGCAGGGAAAAAACCACCGCTCTGCGAGTCGCCGATACCGCCGCTGATGGGCGATTTTGCGTTCGCGTTCAAACGGCTCTGACCCGAGATCGCCGCACCCGTCGTCACACCGGCGAACAACGTCAACACATTTTCGGGGCTGAGCGGGTCGGCGCCCTGCGGCATATCGCGCAAAATATAGTGCATTCCCATCGCGCTCCCGCCCAAATATTTGCGGTAAAACGCCTCGTTCGGCTCTTCCACCGCCAGCGAACCAGCTGTCAAATCAACGTGCAGGATCTTTCCGTTATATCCGTTGGGCATGAGTTCCTCCGTTTGATTATTCAGACCCTAAAGGTTTCCAAAACCTTTAGGGTCTTTAACTTTTATTTTTTCCATTATAACAACTGCTTTGGACTTCCTACAACTTGACATTTCCGAAAGCGACAGCGAAACAGTCTCAAATAAGTTTTTTCCTACATCAAGCGCGCCGCCTCCTTCCCAACCGACGGCTGATCCTGTTTCGATGGGCATTTTCCTCACCCAAAATATTCCCTCCGTCTATATTACAATAGCCCCGCAATCAAAACCAATTCAAAGGAATTCCCAATGACTCTCCAGCCAGATGACGGAAAACTGTTTTTTGAACTGATGTGGAAATTGCAATACTACGCCAACCAGAAACGCGGATTCCACAAAAACATCAAATCATTCGAAGAATACGCCAGCCTCGATACCCAGAAGAAATTAAAGGCGCGCAACGAGTTGTGGAAGGATCCCGATCTAATATCGGCTTATGTTCAGGAAAACCCCGATCACCTGCCAGCCGGGGAACTGCAAATTGTTGAAAAATGGACACGGTTCATCAAAGGCTCTTTCTTCATTCTGCGCCATCTCAAAAAAGGTTCGATCTTCATCAAGGATGATACGGTTTACTCTGTGCATGGCATTCAGGATCCATTGGAGGAAGTAATCCCCTCCTACGCGCTTCCCCAAATGGTGGAAGCCATCCTGCTGCCGTTCAAAGGGAATATCGTTTACGACGGACTGCTCACAGGGTACAGGGTACATTTTGGCGGAGGCATTCGCTCAGACCTCAACCACGCTTACACAGTCGCAAAACAAAAAAATCGAATCATCACCACTCTTGAGCCCGAACTCGCGCCTCCGGTTGTTATCAAACCGGGGAAAAACATCGCGCCACAGTTCCAGGAAATATCCGATCTTATGGCTAAACTAAAGGGGCACAACTCGCTTCAAAACTCCGCGCTCAACCTTGCCCGCGCCAGTATCGAAGCAGCCATCATGGACAATCAAGGCAATCCTGCTCCCGGCGATATCAACGCGCAGGCAAACAAAATCTTCAAGGCTTCGAAGCGCCTGCTCAATCTGCTGGATATTATGGGAGAAGAGTAAAAAGGAGAAATCATCGTGAAAAACGATCACCGCCCCTATGTTTCCAAACCGGAGTCTTACACACAGCAATTGATGGAGTTCTGGGAAAACCGGTAGATCAAAAGGAGTCCAACACCTGAAGATGTTGGACTCCTTTTTCCATTCGCTCCAAAGTCTGGAGGCTTTGGAACCCGGACTTAACTACATTTCCTTCATCCCGTAGGGAAAACCATACTCCGCCATTTTTTCCATGAACGGATCGGGTGGGAAGGCTTCGGGTCCCAGCACGCCTGCGCCTTTCCAAACGCCGTGTTCGAGCAAGTCCATTGCGATGACTGCGGAGAAGGCGGTCTGCGCGACGACTGCCTGACAGCCCCACGTCTTCATACACTCTTCGTTATCCGCCACCTGATACAGATAGACCGCCCGCTTCTTTCCATCCTTTGTGCCTGTCACATACGTCCCCGCGCAGGTCTTACCCTTCATCTTATCCCCCAGATGAGCAGGGTCTGGCAAACAGGCGGCGACCACATCGCGCGGCGCAACCTGCACACCTTTAACGTTGATCTTCTCTTTATTGTCCAAGCCGAGCATGTGCAGGGTTTTCAAGACATTGATGAACTCGTCGCCAAGCCCATACTTGAAGGTCACACGCTTCGTCTTGACCCAGCGCGGCACGAGCAGCACTTCCTCATGCTCCACATTGACCACTTCGACAGGTCCGATTTCAGGGAAGTCGAAAACTTCGGGTTCGGAGAACGGCGCAGTAGTGAACCACTTTCCATCCTGCCAGATCACAGGCGGATTGAGACATTCTTCGATGGTTGTCCAGATCGAGAAGTTAGGGGCGAAGTCGTAGCCTTCAATGGTGATGTTCGCGCCGTCGCGGATGCCGACTTCTTCGATCTCGTCAAAGAGATGGTCAGCGGCGTATCGCGCAAACACATCCGCCATGCCGGGCTCCACACCAAAACCAACAAGGGCAAGCAGTCCTTTCTTTTCCCAGTCTTTGGCTTTCTCAAATTGGTAATCGCCGAGTTTCACGCCGGGCTGGTTGAACGGGTCCGTGGGATGCGGCTCGGAGAGCGTCATCGCCATGTCCATGTACTTCGCGCCGACGTTGTAGGCGGCATCGAAGATCTGCTTGTTGAAGACCGGGTCAACCGAGTTCATGATGAGGTCTACTTTGTACTTCTTCGCCAGTTCTTCGATGCTCTGCTGGCTGCTTGCGTCAATGAACTCAATGGGGAATCGTTTCGCGTCCCCCATCTTTTTCTGCACCTCTTCGGCGCGTTTGACATTGTAATCTGCCAACACCATCAACTCCATCCACTTGCGCGGCTTGGCGATGGCAGCAATGGCTTCCCCTACGCCCCCAACTCCTACTAGCAATACTTTCATGATCCTTTCGGTCTCCATTAGTTTTATAACCCGCGGATGTGCGAGTTAGTGTACAAAGCAAGTCCCCTTTTCAAGATGAGAAAATATCTGAGAAACAGAATCAGGTTGAAGG
>JAUXWL010000440.1 GCA_030680155.1 Anaerolineales bacterium | reverse complement strand
TTTCGTATCCTGACGGGCACGTTGCCTTGCGCGGCATGTCGCTGAAGTTATGCAGCGGGGATAAGGTCGCGCTGGTGGGACCGAACGGCGCGGGCAAGTCCACCGTGGTGCTGCACCTGTCGGGGGGTGTGGGCGGGCGCGGCGAGGTGGAAGTTGCGGGTATGCGCCTCATGCGTGACAATTTGCCTGCCATTCGTTCCAGGGTTGGTCTTGTCTTCCAGAATCCGGACGACCAACTTTTCTCGCCAACCGTGTTTGAGGATGTGGCGTTTGGTCCGTTGCACATGGGTTTGCCAGAGGAGGAAGTCCGCGCGCGGGTGGAGGCGGCGCTCGAAGCTGTGCGCATGTCGGGCTATCGGGATCGCCTGTCGCATCACCTGAGCGTGGGGGAGAAGAAGCGCATAGCCATTGCCACTGTGCTTTCGATGAATCCCAGCCTGCTGGTGTTGGACGAACCCTCGGCCGGACTCGACCCCCGCGCGCGACGGACGTTGATCAACCTGCTGCGCGAACTGCCGATCACGATGCTCGTCTCTACGCATGATATGAAACTGGTGCAGGAGTTATTTCCGCGCACGATCGTGGTGGATGAAGGGAAGGTCGTGGCAGATGGGCCGACTACGGAAATCCTGGACGATGAAGAATTCCTGACGGCGCATGGGCTGGAGAAGCCGTGAGTTACTTTGCTATTCTAGATGTTTTCAGCGAGAGGTGGAAACATGAAAAAACTACTCATAATAATTGTATGCACAGTTCTTGGCGCAGTAGCTGCCAACCCTCTGACTAGCTTCTTCTCACGAGTAACATGGCAACGCCTGAATAATTTTCCACTCCCAGTTGAAAAACTGCTCGCTGTAAAACCCTTTGGGAATGAGATTTGGATACTCGCATCTGATAATCAGACTTATAAAATCTCATATCCATGTGTGAGTGAACAATCTTGTTATGAGAGGTCAAATGAAATTCCTGATCTTCCTGAGGGATATTCAGTCGATCATGGTGTTGGAGAATATATTGACTACTTCGTGATGGATGGGGAATGTGGGCTGCGCTATGATCTTGTTGATGTTTTTCCCGGCAAAATAAAAACTTGCATTACATTTCTCGCTCGCGCCGAGGTTTTTTATACTGTCGCAGTAGTTCTGAATGAAGAAAAAGAATTATGGATTTGGGATAGCCCTTGGATATCTCCATATACCTATATGGGGAATTATATAGGTATACTATGTTCCGGGGCCGTGGTGGGATTTTGGGTGGGAATGTTTGTTATGTCTAGAAAAGATTGCACAAAATTTTTCGGTTGGATAAAATACAAAAAGCGCCTCTGATTTCTCAGAAGCGCTTTTTTGATTCTTACGAATTACGCATTATGCGTCACGAACTACAACCCGGCAGCCTTCTTCAAAACCGCAGCCTTGTCGGTGCGTTCCCAGGGGAGTTCGATGTCGTCGCGGCCAAAGTGACCGTACGCGGCGGTCTGGCGATAGATGGGTTTGCGCAGGTCGAGGTCGCGCAGGATCGCGCCGGGGCGCAGGTCAAAGTGCTCATTGATGAGCGCGGCGATTTTTTCATCGGCAATTTTTGCGGTGCCGAAGGTTTCCACATTGACGGAGAGCGGGTGTGCCACGCCAATGGCATACGAAACCTGCACTTCCACGCGGTCCGCCAAACCAGAAGCGACCACATTCTTCGCCACATAACGGGCGGCGTACGCGGCGGAGCGATCCACCTTTGTGGGGTCTTTCCCGGAGAAAGCGCCGCCACCGTGACGACCCATGCCGCCGTAGGTATCCACGATGATCTTGCGGCCGGTCAAGCCGGCATCACCCATGGGACCACCGACCACGAAACGTCCCGTCGGGTTGACGTAAATCTTCAAGTCGCCATCCACTAATTCCTTGGGCAGGATGGGGTTGATGATGTGTTCGATGACACCCTTGCGGATTTCTTCCTGTGAAACCTCAGAAGCGTGCTGGGTCGAGATAAGGACAGTGTCAATGCGCTTGGGTTTCCCGAAGGCATATTCCACAGTCACCTGGCTCTTCGCATCGGGACGCAGCCAGGGCAGGGTTCCGTTTCTGCGAACTTCACTTTGTCTGCGAATGAGTTTGTGTGCGAGGTAGATGGGCAGGGGCATCAGGGTGTCGGTTTCATTACAAGCGTACCCGAACATCATGCCCTGGTCGCCTGCGCCGATGGCTTCCACTTCGGCTTCGGTCATGCTGCCGTCCTTGGCTTCGAGCGCCTTGTCCACGCCCATGGCGATGTCACCGGACTGCTTGGCAATGGCAACCAATACGCCGCAGGAACTGCCGTCAAAGCCTTTCGCGCTGTCGTCATAACCGATCTCATTGATTACCTTGCGGACAAGATCGTCGTAGTTGAACACGGCGTTGGTGGTGATTTCGCCCAGCAACATCACATAGCCGGTTTTGACGGCTGTTTCACAGGCCACACGCGAACGCGGGTCCTGCTCGAGGCACGCATCCAGCACGGCATCCGAGATCTGGTCGCACATCTTGTCCGGGTGTCCTTCCGAAACCGACTCTGAAGTAAACATCAGGCTGGGGGAAGACATAAAGGTATTGCTCATTTGTTTTTTTCTCCTTGAAAATGAATTGCCCTTTCAGACGTGCAGAAAGGGCAATGCGAGTGGTGCATTTGTTACCCTCTCATCTTCCAGCATATCCTGTCGGAATTGGCACCGTGATTTAGTTGTTTAGTTTCGTAGTTGAGTAGTTGAGCAGTGGTTCGACCATCCAACTACTTAACTATCTGACTACCTAACCATCCAAACTAAACTCGGTTGTCGAGGCATCGCAGGGCCGTTCCCTCCGCCTCTCTGGATAAGAGCGTCTTATTAGGACTATTAAAATGTAGCGCGATAATACCATAGCAAAAATCACGAGTCAAATAAAAACAAGCCGTCAGGTGGGAACCCGGCGGCTTGTTTTGAAACAGCTTACAGCTTAGTCTGAACCGCAGCGGAAGCCGATCTTGGGGGAAACGTCACCAAGATAATCGGCGGAGTAAATATCCGATGCCTGCGGGTTGGATCCACGCACCGAGGCGCGGTTGGCCAGGCGGATATCCTTGAAGCCATCCTGGAAGGTGCCGCCGCGCACAACGCGATTGAAGTAGGAACTGCGTGATCCGGGACCGGGAGGATTCGTCGTCACGCCCTTCTCGTAATATTTGGAGTCGTAGTAATCGGCAACCCATTCCGCAGCATTACCAGCCATATCCAAAACACCGAACGGGCTGGCTCCTGCCGGGAAACTGCCTACCTGGGCGGTATCGCCCACAAAGTAGTTGAAATTACCGAATGAAGAATCGGGGCGGGTGTCACCCCATGGATAGGTGCGGAAGTCGGTTCCACGGGCGGCGTATTCCCATTCCGCTTCCGTGGGGAGGCGGCGACCCGCCCACTTGCAGTAGGTATCTGCCTGAAGCCAGGTCACATAGACCACTGGGTAGGCATCAAACTCGGGATTGTTGAAATATGAATCGCGAGTCTGTGACTTGAAGTGTTGGGGGGGTTCACAGGCGCCTGCCTGTACACAAAGCATGTACATCCCATTGGTCACTTCCAGCTTGTCGATCCAATAGCCCTTCATCGTCACGCTATGAGCGGGTTCTTCGTCCACCTTTTTATTTGTATCCATGCCGCCCATGTGGAATGTGCCGGCAGGGACGTACACCTGCGGCATACCATCCACAGAAGAAACACGTTCTTCACCCGCTTCGCCACCGGAAACCTGATCTACCGGCGCATTCACGGCTGGAGTGTTGGTGGGGAAGGCGGTTGGAAGGGGGATTGCCGTGGGCTGTCCGCTTCCAGCGCCACAGGCTGAAGCGATCATTGCCACAACAGCCAAAATAGGGATTAACTTTTTCATATAAGAGCCTCCTTTTGTGATATGCGTACAGTATAGGAGCATAGGACTTATTTCCTAATCCCCCAAAGGTAACATTCTGGTGAGAAAATACGACTTTTCGTGACCTCTTCGCGTATAATCTACTTACATCTTTGTTAGCAGGTCCCAGAAAAGAGAGAAATGAGCCATCCAAGCCCCAACCCCGCCCAAAGCACGCCCCGTGTTTTCATCGTTTGTGACCAGGACGCCACCGCCCCCATTTGGGGATATATCATCCGCGAAAAGGGTTTGATCGCCATCCTTGAAACCTCCACCCAGCGCGCCATGGACCGCTCCTCCGAGGAAATCCCCGACCTGATTATCATTGACGTAAACGCGCCTCACCTCGAACGGATGAACCTGTGCCGCAAATTCCGATCCTTAAGCGCCAGCCCGATCCTGCTCTTCCTCCCCTATAACAACGAATTGGAAATTCTCGAAGCCTATCAAAACGGCGTGGATGAATGTGTGGTCAAACCGATCAGTCCCGCCATCTTTCTGGCCAAGATCATCGCCTGGTCACGCCGTAGTTGGAGTGAGCCGATGAAACCCCGCCAGACCGGGCGATTGAAACTCGACCCTTCCCACCGCTCTGCAATTGGCAAAAACAAAAGTGAGATCAAACTTACCAACCTTGAATTTCGCCTTCTGCATTTGCTAATGAGCCGCCCCGGCTATGTCTTCCCTGCCGAAGAGATCATCCAAACCGTGTGGGGCGCGGAGGGCGATATCGTCCTGCTCAAAAATGTGGTCTACCGCCTGAGAAAAAAAATGGAGGAGGAAACCGGCGAAGCCCACCTCATCAAGACCTGGCCCGGCGGCTACAGCTTTGTGGATGAATAACCCGCTTCTTTCTTAACTTCAACCTGCTCCTGTTTCTCTGACATTTATCTTCACCCCAAAGATGGACAAGAACCTATCCGAAAAATCGTAGGGCAGACTTTAGTCTGCCCTGGCATCGCGGACTAAAGTCCGCGCTACGAAAAATCGTAGGGCAGACTTTAGTCTGCCCTGGCGTTGCGGACTGAAGTCCGCGCTACGGAAAATCGTAGGGCAGACTTAAGTCTGCCTTGGCATTGCGGACTGAAGTCCGCGCTACGGAAAATTACGGATAGGGCCTTATTGATCTGCCGCGCACCTGAAACCGACTTTGACCGAACTACGCCCATAGTACTCATCCTCTGTGGACTGTGCTTTTGGGTCGGGTCCTTCCAGAGAATTGCGGTTCGCAAGCCGTAGAAAGATGCCGTCATCCTGAAAC
>JAUXWL010000436.1 GCA_030680155.1 Anaerolineales bacterium | reverse complement strand
GCACGGGCGAGGGCGACGCGCTGCATCTGTCCGCCGGAGAGTTGGTACGGGTAATTGTTCGCCTTTTCCTCCATGTGGATGATCGAGAGCATTTCTGCCACGCGGTCTTTGATATCCGAATCTTTTTCCTTACGCACCTGTAAACCAAAGCCGATATTCTGCGCAACGGTCATGTTTGGAAAAAGCGCATAAGACTGAAAGACCATGCCAACGTTGCGCTGGTTGGGAGCTTTATCGGTAATATCAACGCCTTCGAGTGAGATCATGCCCGTTGACGGAATTTCAAAGCCGGCGATCATGCGCAGGGTGGTTGTTTTTCCGCAGCCTGACGGTCCAAGAAATGAGACGAACTCGCCTTTTTTCACGTTGAGATTAAAATCGCGAACGGCAACGAAATCCCCGAATTGTTTTGAAACGTTCGTTAGTGCAAGATGTGTCATGTCGGTTCTCCGTCAAAAGATTAATGTGCGCCGGCAACTTGTTCCTGCCCGCCGGTTACAAGCTGGATCAAGCCCATGGCAACCCATGTGAGCAGGAAACTCACAAAGGAAAGTGCGGCGGGTTCATACGCGCGATGTTGTCCGAGCAAAAAGAGGTATGGACCAAAGGCTGGTACGCCCAGGAACGACGCCAACACGACCTCCCCGACTACAATGGCAAAGGTCAACAAAGCGCCGCTCAACAGCGCTGTTCGAATGTTCGGCAGGATGATGCGGGTAATGATCGTGAACCAACTTGCGCCGAGGCTTTGGGCGGCTTCGGTCAGGGTACGGATGTCTACTGTACGCATGCCAGTATCCACAGAACGATACATGTATGGCATGGCAAGCACCATGTACCCCGCAACAATTAAAACATTGGTGCCTGCTTTAAAGTTGGTCAGGGGCGCCATAAAAACGATGTCTGTGAAGGGAATGGTAAACGGTGTGCTGTAGATACGGATCATGCCGAAGACCAGAATGATTGCCGGCACGACAAAGGGCATTAATGTAAGGAACTCCACAATGCGGCGCGCCTGCGGGAGGCGCAATCGAATCCAATAGGCGGTGGGTACGATCAAGATGATGGATGACACAATGGTTGCCAGCGCAAGAACATTTGACAGGAGGAAGCTATTCCAAAAACGCGCATCGCCAAATGATCTTTCGTAGGCTTTAAAGGGGTCGGCTGGATCCCAACTCAATGAGAAAGCAAGAGTGGCATAAAGCGGAAGGATAAAATACAAGGCGCCCAGAATAAACCAGAACCAGCCCCAAAATGGGAATTTGCGGAGTCGGGCAATGAAACTCATTTCAACCACCTTTCCGTTTTTGCCTGGAGCCATGAATAACCGCCCAGCGAAATCGCCATAATCGCAACCATGCCGATTGCCATGGCATATCCCAGCCCGGGGTTGTACAAAACATCCCCGCGGATCTGCGCGCCAATCTGGATGGTAACAAGCCCGATGCGGCCGCCGGTCAACGCGTACGCAGTCGCATAGGCGCCAAAGGCATTTCCAAATAAAAGGATCATCGAGCCGAGGATGGAGGGCAGCAGAACGGGCATGGCAACCTTAAGCCAATACTGTGTGGTGGAGGCTCCCAGGTTTTCAGCGGCTTCGCGCCATTCCCGTTTCAACCCATCCAATGCGGGAGCCATGATCAAAACCATGAGGGGGAATTGAAAGTACATATAAACCAGACTCAACCCCGCGAAACTATAAAGATTGAAACCGGCATCATAGACATTAATGTTGAATACATTCTTCAAGATGGCCGTGATAAAGCCTTGACGACCAAGGGTTGCAACGAAGGCAAATGCAAGCGGCACGCCCGCAAAATTGGATGCAACACCAGAAAAAGTAATCAAAACGGTACGAAGGGGCTTCGGAAGCCCGCCCACCGTCACCGAGTAGGCCAGCAGAAAACCAAAGATACCGCCGCCCAATGCAGTCACTGCGCTGATCTGAATACTCAATTTGTATGAATTCACTATCAGGGGTTCAGTGAACAACTGGCGGATGTTATCGAAAGTAAATGACCCATCCGGCGCCGAGAAACTTGCCGTCAACAATCGGAACGACGGCAAGAGCAGGAAAAGGACTGCGAACAGAAAAAAGGGTGCAACACCCAGCCAGGCCTTCCAACTTGTGACTGGTCTGGAACCGCTCGAATTTGAAATCTGCGCCATGATTATGTCCTTAACTAAGAGCCTTGCTGTGGCGAGACCCCGCCAGATGGCAGGGTCTCGCATTCATCAGCAGATATTGAAATTACTTTACGTCAGCGCCCACTGTTGCATCCCATTTGGTGGTGATTAGTTCTTTGGCAGCATTGAGCTGGTCAAGGGATGGGAAAACAGCGCCGGAGACATCAGGCAACTTGTCGAGTAATTCCTGAGGAATTACTCCGCGTGCGCGCAGGTCAGCCTCACGGATCGGGTGGCAGTAGCCTTCCATCCACACGATCTGGCCTTCATCGGAATAGAGGAATTCCATCCACAATTTGGCGGCATTGGGGTGCGGAGCATAGGCGCTAATCGCCTGAACATACACGCCAGCAAAACGACCCGTGGCAGGAACAACAACCGTAGCCTTCGGGTTGCCTTCAAACGTATCAATCGCAGAAAGGGCGTTATAGTCCCATGTAATGCGGATGGGAATTTCACCCGTAGCGACCAAGCCATTGTTGGCGATCAAAGGAATGAGGTTGCCGGCTGCGTTCAGTTCGGCGAAGTAGTCCAGTCCAGGCTGAACATTGTCCAGCGAGCCGCCATTGGCAAGCGCAGCAGCATAGACTGACTGGATGGCTTGGTTGGAAGCGCGGGGATCGCCGGAGAGCGCAATTTGACCCTTGTACTTGGGATCGAGCAAATCTGCCCAGTCTTGCGGAACATCAGGCTGAACATCCGTATTTACGAGGAAGGCCAACACACCGTAGTAGTCGCCATACCAATAGCCATCGGGGTCCTTGGCATCAGCAGGGATGGTATCCCAGGTAGAAACCTTGTAGGGTTGGATCAAGCCTTCCGCTTTGGAGGATTCGCCGAATGAAAAACCAACGTCGATGACATCAGGAGCCTGGGGTCCTTTGTTGTCTTTGTTGGCTTTGATGGCTTCGATTTCATCGGCTGAACCAGCGTCAGGATTCAATTCATTGACTTCAATGCCAGGGTATTTGGCTTTGAACGCTTCGATCACGCCACCATAGTTGCACCAATCATGGGGTAAAGCGATCGTGGTGAGCATTCCTTCCGCCTTAGCAGCGTCATAAAGGGCATCACCGGATGATTCTACAGGGGCTCCAGCGCCGCCGCCGCCACAGGCGGATAACAACGTCGCTGCGATCACGAACAGGGCGAGCAAATGATAAGCAAAGTTTTTGGTACGCATTTCTCTCTATCTCCTATATGGTATTAGTTTGACTGGACAAATCATGCGAACTTTACTATCTCTCTTCCTTACACCTCCGATCCGTTAATAAAACGTTAACATTTTAACAT
>JAUXWL010000423.1 GCA_030680155.1 Anaerolineales bacterium | reverse complement strand
TATCAGTACTTCACGAAAGCGCGTAATTGGCGGTCTCTACCGCCAGATTTGCGCTACACCTGCCCTGGCGGGCGGCGCCAGGGGAGAGCGCACGCTGCGCAGTACGCGAGGTTTTCGTGATCTACTGATTTGACGTTATCGGAAATAAGGTTTTGGAGTGAAGAACCGCTATTTTCAAGGCTGTTTTGTAATTCAATTGCTTAATTCCGATAACGTCTATTATATAATTCAGGGTGGGAACTCTAAAAACCAATACCATCTTTACTGGGAGATAACTCCACCATGTCCCCTCAATGGTCAACCTCCACCAAATACATCATTCTCGCTTTGGTCTTGGCGGCGGTATTTGCAACCGTTCAATTTGCCCGCCCGCTGATCGGGCCGCTGGTCATCTCCGCCTTGTTGGCATTTGTCCTCGCCCCGCTGGTGGATAAACTCGCTGCCTACCGGCGAATACAGCGTGATTCTGCGGTGCTGATCGTGTACCTGATTTTTCTTGCCCTGTTGATCGCCGTCCCATCCATTATCGCCCCGCTCATCATCAATCCGATCTTGAGTCTTTCGATTGACCTGCTGGCTGTTGAAGTTCAAGTCGAAGCGTTCCTGAGCGAACCGATCATGATTGGCAACCTTTCTTTCAACCTGCCTGTCCAGTTCACGCAAGACATCAACCAGTTCCTGCGGGGTTTTATCGGTCAGGCAACCACAGGGGCATTTGACTTTCTGGGCAGAATTTCCTCGAACCTGGCATGGCTGCTTGTCATTCTGGTGGCAACCTTCTACTTCCTCAAAGACACCACCAAATTGCTGGACTGGTTTGTCGAGCTGATCCCGCAGGACTATCAGGATGATGCGCGTATCTTCCTAAAGGAACTGAACCGTATTTGGAGCGCCTACCTGCGCGGACAATTGACCTTGATGACGTTGATCGCCATCATGACCTCGGTGGGCATGACCGCGGTTGGATTGCGCGGTGCGGTTGGGGTGGGCATTCTGGCGGGCATCCTGGATATCATCCCTTCCGTTGGCCCGCTGATTGCCGGAGTAATCGCCGGGTTGGTGGCGCTGATCTTTGGCTCGTCCTATTTGGATATTTCCAACTTATTTTTTGCCCTGATTGTCGTCCTTATCTTTCTCGTCATCCAACAGATCGAAAACATCTGGCTGCGCCCCCAGATCATGGGACAGACCCTTCGCCTGCACCCCGGGGTCATCTTCGTCGGTGTGATCGGGGCGCTGGTGTTGTCAGGTGTGCTCGGCGCGCTCGTCATCATTCCACTCATGGCATCCGTTGCGGTATTGGGTAGATACATTAAAGCGAAACTGCGCGGGCAAGATCCCTGGCGCGATGAAACCCCGTCACCTGGAGAAACAGACCTGGAAAAATAAAACGGACATCCCCGCCCATATGGACGGGGATGCTTTTGTTTCGGAAGCGTTTTCTATTTAATAGACTTTATCGGTAATAAGGAAGCATAGTGGTTTTATCCACAGATTACACAGATTTTCTTTATACCTGCGCATTGATTTTATGATCGACCCGCGTCCTGCTTTAATAATTTATCCACGGTTTCCCGCCATTGAATCAGCCGCGCCTGCCCGGCCTCCAGCCACAACACTGCCGGCTTGCGCGCCCCGTTGTAATTGGATGACATGCTCAACTGATACGCCCCGCTCATCGGCACTGCAAGCAAAGCGCCAACCTGGATGGGCGGCATCGGCAAATCTTCGAGGATGATGTCCCCAGACTCGCAATACGGCCCCGCAATGGACACGTTCCCGCTTCTTTCTCCGCCCGGGCTTGATACCGTTAAACAAGAGTATCGCGCTCCATACATTGCATAGCGCGGATTGTCCGCCAAGCCCCCATCCACCAATACCCAAACTTTGTCGCCGCGTCTCTTCGCCGCTCCCACGCGATAGACCGCCACCCCCGCCCGCGCCACGAGGCTGCGTCCCGGCTCCAAATGCAAGTGGGGCAGTTCCAGCCCGCGAGTTTGACAGCCTTCGATGACCGCTTCCGCAATTCCGCGCACATAACTCTCGATGGATGGCTGCGGCAACTCGTCTTCGTGATATGCCACGCCCCAGCCGCCGCCGGGACAGAAGCGCCAATCACCCGCACAACCGATCTCTTTGGCCAGGTCGAGCGCCATCTCAATGGCGGGAATGAGCGGCTCCGGGTCGCGGAAGTTCGAGCCTTGATGAAAGTGAATCCCTTTCAATGGCAGGTTTTTCTGTTTACAAAACTCTGCCGCTTCGAGAATTTCCTCGCGCGTCATGCCAAATTTGCTTTCGTGATGTCCTGTCTGGGTGTGGGTGTGATGCGTGGAAACCGTGACGCCGGGCAGCAGGCGCAGCCAGAGAGCAGGATAGGGGGAGTGAGATATGGGGAATAATTCAAGAATTCGATGGAGTTCGTTTAGGTTATCCACCACGATTATGCCCGCATGTTGAAAGGCGGCTTTCAGATCCGCATCGGATTTGTTGACCCCATGCACCAAAATCCGCTCGCGTGGCACGCCGCCAGCAACGGCAATGGCGATCTCGCCTTCGCCGCTGCAATCCACGAAGAGATTATGCTCACGCGTCCATTGCGCGATGGCGGTGCAGAGAAAGGCTTTGCCCGCGTAGGTGATGTGGGCGGGCGCAGGGTAGTTTGTGGATAATGCGTCGGCGTAGGTTTGCGCGGAAATGTCGAGGGTGGAACGATCATATAGATATAACGGAGTCAGGTATCGGTGTGCGAGTGAGGCGAGGTTTTGTCCCGCAATGGTCAGGGAGTCGTTTTCGATTGTCGTCGAAAAGGGGAAGAGGTCAATTCGGTTCATGGTCAACGTCACCGGCGGTTTGGGTGCATCTTATTCGTCAAAAAATAAGGTCCACCAAATTTCCCAGTTTTGCATTGGTGTCGGTGTCGGCGCTGGTGTGTTGACGGTCACGGGCGCGCTGCCCGGCGCCTCCAACGGAACGACCGGTTGATCGCCTTCCTGGATGTAGCGCCCGTCTGTGCGCGCCCACTCTTCCACTGCCTCCGTGGAGGCGGCGTATGCCACCCGCGTTTGCAGGGCAGCCTGGGTCTGGATCGCCTGGGTCGCCAGCACCCGCACCTGGTCGCGCTGATCGTTCAATCGATTTAGCTCTTCCAGCCGCGTGTTGAATTCGATGACAAATAAGACCAAAAGAAATATTCCGACAAAAGTCGCCACGCGCCGCAGGTTCACTGGAGATTGGAACATGCCAATATCTTAACCGATTTTCCGCACGTTGGAAAATCTTTTTATGGTACAATCCTGCCCCGCAGGACGTTGTACCCTTCGTCCTGACATCTCACTGCCAGAAAGGGATTAAATCCAATGAAAGTAATGCTAGTAAAAGACGTGTACAAACTCGGCCGCGCCGGGGAGATCAAAAAAGTAGCGGACGGCTACGGACGCAACTTCCTCCTCCCGCAAGGGTTGGCCGTGCTGGCCACTGCCGGCGCGCTGAAGCAGATCGAGCGCATCAAATCACAGGCGGAGATTCGCCGCAGTTCTCAGAACGAGGAACTCAAAGGCACCTCCGACCAGATCAATGGCGTCGTTCTCACCTTCGCTGCCAAAGCCGGCGAAACCGGCAAACTCTACGGCTCCATTACCACGCAGGACATCGCCACCGCGCTTACCGAAAAGGTGCGCTTCGAGGTCAAGCGCCAGCAGGTGGATACCCAGCCCATCCGCACCCTCGGCGAATTCACCGCACACGTCCGCCTCACGATGGACCTTGTGCCTGAGATCAAGGTCATTGTCTACCGCGAAGGCGAAACTCCTGAAAGCATCACAGAGCCAGCCGAAGCGGAAAAAGTGGAAGAACCAGCCGCAGAAGTTCCAGCGGAAGCCGCTGAAACAGCCGAATAAAAATGCAAATCCCATCACCGTCGCGAGACGGTGATGTTTGTAATACAATACCCCCATGCCTGAAACCATCGGCCAGCGCCTCAAAAAGGCGCGTGAAGCCCGTTATCTCTCGTTCGAACAAGCCTCCGCTGAAACCCGCATCCGCACAGTGTTTTTGCAGGCGTTGGAAGCGGATGATTTTTCCGCCATGCCGTCTGCCGCGCAGGGACGCGGTTTTCTGCGCAACTACGCCGATTATCTCGATCTCAACATTGACGAGATCATTGCCGAACTGCAACAAAACGCGCCCCCGCCCAACGAAGTGAGCGGACCGCTTCCGCAGGTTAATCTTGTCGAGACGGAACTGCCGCCGCTGACCGATTCCGCAGATGAAAAATCTGCGCCTCGCTTCTGGACCCGTTGGCTGGCCCGACGGACCCGAACAGAATCCACCCCGCAACTGATTCAAGAATCCGCAGAAGAAATTCAGCCTGTTGCGGTTGTACCTACCGAAGAAACAGAAGCGCCGCAACCGCCAGTGGAAATAATGGAAGCTCAAACTACAGACGAGATTCTGTCTGTAGAGGCAGGGCAAGCCGAGGCGCAGGAAGAAGCGCCGATGGGATTGCTCGCGAGACTGGCGTCCATTTTCCAAATCAAAGTCAAAAAGCAGGAAACTGAATCCATCCCGGAAGTGGAAGAGGTCGAAGAAGTTCCTTCCCAGCCGACCCTGTCTGCCGATATTATTTTTGCCGAGATCGGGGCAAAATTGCGCGAACGGCGCGAGCTGATCAGCCTGACGACAGAAGAGGTGGAGCGGCACACGAAATTGCGCGCTGTCTTTGTGAAGGCGTTGGAGGAAGGCTCGTTCGAGAAACTGCCGTCGCCCGTGCAAACACGCGGGATGCTGTTGAATTACGCGACCTTCCTCGACCTGGATGTGGATGTGGTCCTGCTGCGTTTTGCAGATGCATTGCAGGCTCGGCGGCACGAGAAGTATGCCGAAACGCCGCGTGAAAATATCCAGACTCAGGTACATGCATCCATTCCGTTTTTGCGGGCCTATCTGGCCGGAGACTTGCTCTTTGGCGTGGTGATGTTCGCTGTATTGGCGGCGCTGGCAATTTGGGGTGTGGGGCGTCTGGTCAGTTTACAGGACGAAGAGCCGCAGCCTGAAGCGCCTGCGTTGGTGGATGTGTTGGGCAGCCTGCCCACACCGACGCTTTCACCGGAGTTGGGCTTTGACGCATCCCAGCCGACTGTCACCCCGGGGTTGGATGCGTTTTCTCCCCTCGAAACGCCCGCGCCGCTGACCAATGCAAATGTGACGGTCAGCGTTTTTGCACTGGAGCGGGTGTTCGTCCGTATTTCAGTGGATGGAGAAATTGCCTTCGAGGGGCGCATGGCTCCGCGTGAGGTGAAGGTCTTTGAAGCGGATAATCAGGTGATGGTGCTGACGGGCAATGGTTCAGCGCTGAGAATTACGTATAATGGACAGGACCTGGGCCTGATGGGCGGCGTGGGTGAAGTGATCAGCCGTGTGTATTTGGAGACGGGTGTTGTCACACCGACTGCAACCATCCCGCCGACGCCGACCCATACGCCGCCAGTCACACCGACGTTTACGCCCACGCTCACGCCGAC
>JAUXWL010000421.1 GCA_030680155.1 Anaerolineales bacterium | reverse complement strand
ATCGGCGTGGGCGTCTCCGTGGGCAGCGGGATATCTGTCGGCGTGGCAGGCGGCGCGGTAGGTGTGGGCAGGCCGAGGTTAAGTCGGATGCTTTTTTCTACTTCCGCTTTATCGCCGATCAAAGTCAAGCGCAGGCTGATGATGCCGTTTGGCAGGCTGGTCATATCCCAGTTGAAAAAGGCGCCGTTTTTGACCGGGTTGTTGCCTTCAGCAAGAAGAACCCATGCGCCAGGGTTTTCGCCAAGACCGTATTCGAGCGCCCATTTCCTGAAGCCCCCATCCGCGCTGGCAGTGCCTTTGATCTCAAGGTTCGGCGAGGTGACTGCCTGCCCATCATTGAGGCTGAGTTCGATCTCCGGCTGCGGATCGCCAGCGCGGCAATCGCGTTCGGGGGCGTAGTAGGGTTCTTCGGGCAGGTCGTTGCTGGAAAGCCAGGCGCGCCCATCGCGGGTTTCGAACCATTTACGCGCCCAGGGATCTGTCACGTTCAGCACGAGTTCCTCTTCGGAGGGACCCTTGCAGGCTTCGGATGCCTGATAACCTGTCCACAGGTCAATGTGGATGCGGCGGGCGAGGTCATGTCCGTGCTGCAGGGGGAGTTGGTCGAAGGCGAAGATTTCTGTGTATTGTGATTTACACCAGTTGGAGGGTTCAGTGCCGGAGAGTCGGCAGACGATTTTATCCACGATCCCTGAGGGGCGGACAAACGAACGCGGCGCGCCATTGGTGACGTAGGGCACGGCAAATTCCATGAATTGTGACCAGATGGGTGCGGCTCCACTTAGACCGGAGGTATTGGTCATGGGGGTGTAATCGGCGTTCCCGATCCAAACGCCGGTGGCGAGGTCGGGGGTGTAGCCGAGCGTCCAGTTGTCGCGGATGTCATTGGTGGTGCCTGTTTTTGCAGCGACGGGGAAGGATAGGTTGAGCGGAGAGTTGCGTCCGAACATCCACGAGCGGGCTTCGTTATCCGAAAGGATGGACGATATCAGGTAGGCATGTTCCTCACGGATGACCTGCTCGCCTTCGGGCGGCTGGTATTCGTAGATGACTTCCCCGGCAAAGGTGGTGATCTTGAGGATGGCTACCGGGGTGACTTTTTTGCCTTCATTGGCAAAGACGGAGTACGCGGTGGTCATGTCGATCAGGCTGACGTCACCGCCGCCCAGTGTGAGGGACAAGCCGTAGTCGTTGCGGGTGAAGGTGGTGATGCCGAGCCGCTCCGCCATGCCGATCATGCCTTCTTTTTCGTGCGTGTTTGGGTCATCATAGATGCCGACGAATTCCAGTGTTTTGACGGCAGGGATATTAAACGAGTTGGAAAGCGCGGTACGCACTGTCATGCCACCGTGGAATCTGCCATCGTAGTTGCGCGGTTCGTAGGGCGGATTTGCGCCATCGGGGAATTGAGATGGGACGTCCCAAATCCATGTGGAGGGAGTCCAGCCTTTTTCAAAAGCGGCAGCGTAGGTAATGGGTTTGATGGCTGAGCCTGGCTGACGCGTGGGGCTGATCACCATGTTGATCTGCCCGGAGATGGCAACGTTGTTGAAATCAGGCGAGCCGACCATTGCCAAAATCTCGCCCGTGGATGGGCGGATGGAGATGAGTGCGCCGTTCTTGGTGTTGTTATCCACCATGGCAGCGACTTGATCCGTGACGAGCTGCTGGGCGCGGTCTTGCAGGGTGGGGTCAATGGTGGTGTAAACGACAAAGCCGGAACGATAGATGGTTTGCGCGTCGTATAAATTTTCCAGTTCCGTGCGGACGTAATTGACCCAGTGAGGATAGGTCGAGCCAAAGGATGGCGGACGGTAGGGATACGACTTCATCTCGTTGGCGGCTTGAGTGGCAACCAGTGGGTCCACGCAGATGCGCTCGGCGCTGTTACTGACTTCGATACAACCATCTGTCAGACTGAGTTCATACATCAGCACCAATACTTGCTGTTGGCGGAGCAGGGTGACATCGGGATTGTTGTAAATGTCGTACACAGCGGGAGATTGCGGCAAGCCAGCCAAAAAGGAGGCTTCGCCCAACGTCAGATCTTTGACGGATTTTCCAAAATACGTTTCGGCGGCAGCCTCGGCGCCATAGGCCAGGTTGCCATAATAAATTTCATTCAGGTACAGTTCGAGAATTTCATCCTTTGAATAGCGGCGGGTGATTTCTGCCGCGAGGATGATCTCGCGGGATTTACGCGAGTATGTGCGTTCGGCGCGTTCCTCGGGGGTAAGCAACAACGCGCGCGCCAACTGCTGGGTGATGGTGGATGCGCCGCCGCCCTGACCATCGGTGCGATAGTTCTGCCACAAGGCGCGGGCGATGGCAAGCGGGTCGAAGCCGGGGTTGCTGTAGAACTCCTTGTCTTCGGTGGCGATGGTCGCTGCAAGGAGGTTGGGCGAAATTTCTTCCAGAGGAACATAGGTGCGCCGCCCGGCATTGGGATCGAGAATTTCATAGAGCGGCTGTCCGTTGCGGTCGAGGATGCGCGTGGTCTGGAATTGCGAAGTGCGGTTGCGCAAGTCACTGACATCGGGCAGGGCGCTGGCGATGGAATAATATTGATACACAAGGATGGACGCGCCGCACAAGCCGATAAAAACGAACAGGAAGAGCGAGAGGACTAATCCGCGCAGAAGACAGCCTTTGTTGCCCTTGAAAGCAGTTAGAAATTTTTCCCATAAGGAGGGTTTCACCGGGCGCGGGGGATTGTATTGGGTGTACGCCTGATTTTGTTCGACAGGCGGACGATAGACTGGCCGCTGCTGACTCGCTGGCGGCTGGTAGGTGGGACGTTGGCCTTGTCCAGCCGCCGGATGCTGATTCGAGGTGCGATATGCAGCAGGCGTGACGCGCGTTCCGTCCAGGTCGGTCTCTTCCACGCGGTTGGGCAGGGGCATGTTGTTTTCGTCGAGGGCGGGACGGGTGAATCGCGGCGTGGTATTCCCCGTCTGGTTGGAGGCAGGCTTGGGCCTGTCCTGAGGCGCAGGCTCCACATCCATGCGGGTCTCATCTTCCGACCTTAACAGTCGTCGTAATTTGTCAACTTCATCTTCTTCGTTTGTCATTTGTAAGAACCTATTCTGGCGGAGCGCGATATTTCGCGTCCCTGCTATTTTGGCTTGCTCAACATCAGTAAATTCAACATACCTTTTTGTAACACTTCGTCGTTCTGGTTGCGGACTTCCACCATCGAGATCAATGCGCCGCCGCCGATGCGCGGCAGGGCTTTGGTCTCGTTGACGGTCAGCACAGCGTGGATGGTGTCGCCGATGAAGATCGGCTTGACGAATTTCCACTCTTGAATTTCGCGAAAGGCGAGCACCGTGCCCTCGAGCAGACCCGTGCGCATGATCAAGCCTGTGGCAATGGACAAGCCGAGCAAGCCATGCGCCACACGCTGACCGAACGGAGTGGTCTTTGCAAATTCGGCGTCGGTATGGATCTGGTTGTAATCACCCGTCAACCCTGCGAAGGAAAAGATGGCATCTTCGCTGACGGTGCGCGATGTGGTTTTTACGGTCTGTCCCACTGAAAATTCTTCGAAATAAAGTCCGGCCATGGGGCTCTCTCCTCATTAGTTAGTTCGGCGGTTCGTTCGTTTGGTGGTTCGATAGCTTGGTAGTTGCAAGGACAAAACTACATAACTACCTGACTATCCAACTAATAAACTAAATTATACCCGTTTGACCATCCGAGGTTCTGCCCGTACAATAAGCGCCATGCGAGATTGGTCACTCAGCCTCGGCGACCCGCTCCACCTCACACTTGCAGCGGATGCCCGCCTCTGCCAGACGGACTACGCCAACGACCACATCTGGGATGTGGAACTCGGGAACAACGATCCGGAACGGTCTGCCATTGGCTTACATACAACATTTGGACTTCGTGCGCGTTCGATGCGCATTTTTTTACGCTTCACCGAAGGCGGGGTTACAGTTACAGACCCTAACACTTTTGCGGGCAAACCGTCACTGCGCCGTTTCTATCCAAACTTCCTGACGCTCGATTTTGTTCCCTTTGAAAACCTGCAAACCAGGGTGGATTTCTGGGTTCCCGATTCTCATGCGGTTGCGGGACGTGTAACGCTCACCAACAAAAGCACCGCCGTCCGCCAGATTCAACTGGAAGTATGCGCCGCGCTCGCCCACTTGAACGGGCAATCCATCATCCCGACCCAACAACAACTTGTAAATATTCTAGCGGGACAGACCAGCGGAATCGCCCCCGTGATCTTCATGACCGGCGGACCCAAACATGGACCTGGCCCCCACGCTTCGCTCATTCTGGACCTTGAACTTGGTCCGGGCGCCACTCGAACCATTTCCTTCGCTGAAGCCGCTCTCGACACCATCCCCACTGCATTTGACCTTGCCCGCAAAACCGCCGCCCGTCCATGGCAGGCGGAGCTGGCCCGCATCGAAATGCTGGATGCCAGCCAGTCGCTGGACATCCGCACCGGCGACCCTGATTGGGACGCCGCGCTTTCCTTCAGCCAGAAGGCCGCACATGCTCTTTTTATGAGCGGCAACGGCGGACTGCCGAACCCAACCTTCATGCAAACCCGCCATTCGGATAACGGACATTCCCCAAAAGGGGACGGCACAGATTATCCACCCGCGTGGAATGGTCAATTCGCACTGGATGCGTATTATCTGTCCAGTGTTTTGTCTGCCACGCCGCAGGTGACGAAAAATCTCCTGCGTAATTTCCTCTCCACGCAGGATGAAGATGGCGAGATAGACGGCAAGCCCGGGCTGGGAGGGCAGCGCGGTAAATTCCTGTCCATGCCCATCCTTGCCAGTATGGTGTGGGGGTATCGTCAGCGCACACAGGATGATGATTTTCTTGCGGAAGTCTATCCAAAGCTTGTGAAATTCTTCTGGTCGTGGTTCTCCGGTCAACATGACCGCAACCGCGATGGCGCGCCCGAATGGGATCATATTTTACAAACAGGCTTTGAAGATAACCCGCTATTTGATGTCTGGCATCCGTGGTCGCAGGGATTGGATGTGTCGTTCGTCCACAGTCCGTCACTCGAATCCATGCTGTATCGCGAAGCACAGACGCTGGCAAAGATCGCCCGTCAACTGGGCAAGCCTGAAGAAGAGACCGCGCTGATCACGTCGCAGGCAGCCAGGATAAAGGAATCCATCGAAGCGAGTTGGAATTCACGCAATAGTTTTTATGCATATCGCGATCGCGAAACGGGCGAGGTTTCCACTGGCAGGGTGATTGCCAAACGCAAGGGGGATGGCAGCGTGCGCCCGAAGTTCGAGTCTGAGACACCGGTCCGCCTGCTGGTGGAGATCCAGACCAAAAGTCCGGGTGCGAAGCGGCCTGAGGTGGAGATCAGCGAATACTTCACCAAATCCAAAGGGGAGAGTGAGATCATCGCCGGGCATCAATTCCAATGGCGCACAGGCGGGCTGGTGGCGACCACGCAAAACGTCTTCACCCGCATTGGGCGCGTGAGCGTAGCGGGGTTGGAAGAAAAAGATAAGGTCAATATCAAGTTGATCGATACAACGGGCGAAGATATTACGCTGGCGCTGCCGTTGTGGGCGGGGGTGGTGGAGCAACAGCGCGCCTACGCAATGATCGGACGCAACCTGATGAGCGCCGAACGCTTTGACCGCCCATTTGGATTGCCGTCGCTTCCGTTCGTGCCGGACCCGGAAGCTGAGTCTGTTTCATTGAGCGTGAGCCTGCCCTGGAACACATTGATCGCAGAGGGCTTGCTGGCGTATGGTTTTTACGCTGAAGCCACGCGCCTGACCGCGCATCTGATGAACGGCATCATCCAGAATTTGAAACAGAACCGCGCGTTCTACCAGCGCTATCACGCCGAAAAAGGGACAGGCATCGGTGAGCGCAATTCGCTGACAGGACTTGCGCCGGTTGGTTTGTTCATGCAGACATTGGGCGTAACGATCCTTTCATCCACGCGGGTGCGGCTGGAGGGACGCAATCTCTTCCCCTGGCCCGTGACGATCAAGTTTAAGGGTCTCACCATCGTGCGCGGCATGGAACAGACCACGGTCACATTCATGAACGGGGAAAGCGTGATCGTGAAGGATGAAGCGGCTTGTATTGTTGAGATGTAACAAAAAAGTAAAAAAAGGGACAGGCCTTTCGCCTGTCCCTTTTTTAGTTCAACCCACTGTCAAATTATTTTTCTATCTCCGTAATCGTAAACTCCCAGAGTCCCTCGATTTTTGCATCTGCGAGTACTTCCAATTTGGGGACATTTTAGGAGCACCCGCGTAAAGAATTTGAGAAACAAAATTGGTGCAGTCGCCGCCATAGCCATCTTGCCAGTACATAGATTTATATGTAGTGTTTTTGGTAGCATACGATCGGCAAGATGCTGTCTGTTCAAGGCTATCCTTGTAAACTATGTTCCCCAACCAGGCAAAACAATCAACCTGAAATAACCATTTTCACGATAGACGCCAAAAACATCACCAGTGTTGACCCATCCATCTTTTTCGATTTCACCCCGACCTGTAATCCAACCGCAATCCCCAAAACGCCCTGGTTTGACATGATAGCTAACTTTTGCCACAATATCATATTGCGATGTAATAGTATTTTCCATTAAGGTGATTGTATCGAGAGTGTATTCTTCCAGCCCGCAACTTTGATGATTAGCATTTATTTTGATCGTATCAAGCCATTGTAACTGTCCATTCGCTGAAATGGTTTTGACTTTTCTCAATTTTCGGCCAGCCGAGTGTAAACGGCGGCGGACAGACCAAGCAGTTCCAGGATGCGGGTCTGCAAGGGGGACAAGGGCGTGATGTGGCGAATGGTTTGGTCT
>JAUXWL010000126.1 GCA_030680155.1 Anaerolineales bacterium | reverse complement strand
GTACCCATATCTGGGCATACATCCTCGGCGGCGTTTTGCGAGGGAAATCCTGCGCCGGGGATATATGCCCAGATATGGGTACGGCGCAGGGAGCAAGTCACCTGACATAGTTTGCATGCACACCACCTTGAAGGCGACTGTCACTTTAATTCATCACGATTAGCGCCTGTTCCTCAGGAACGTCGGGACGTCGAGGTCGTCGGTGTTGAGGGTGGGGGCGGGCTGGGATTTCACATCCGCAGAGGAGCGGGTTTCGGCGTTGACTTTTACGGAGTCGCTGGGGCGTGAGAAAACTGTATTGGAAGCAGAGACAGGCTTCTCGGTCCGTGGGAGGCGTTCGAGGGCGCGGCGCGGAATTCCACTGCGTTCGAATCCGGTGGCGATGACGGTCACGCGAATCTCGTCTCCCATTTCGGGGTCGATGACCGCACCGAAGATCATGTTGACATCGGGGTGGGCGGTTTCGCGGATAATGGCGGCAGCTTGATTGACTTCGAAGAGAGTCATGTTGGGGCCGCCCGTGACGTTGAAGAGCACGCCGCGCGCGCCGTCGATGGTGATGTCGAGCAGTTGGCTGGAGATGGCTTGCTCGGCGGCGGTCTTGGCGCGTTCATCGCCTGCGCCACGCCCGACTGCCATGAGGGCTGCGCCGCCTTCGGACATGATGGCGCGGACATCGGCGAAGTCGAGGTTGATCAAGCCGGGGATGGTGATGAGTTCGGAGATGCCCTGGATGCCCTGATGCAGGACTTCATCTGCCATGCGGAAGGCATCTTGCAGGGATGACCTTTTGTCTGCCAGCTGGAGCAAACGGTCGTTGGGAATGGAGATGAGGGTATGTGCGTGTTCCTTCATCTTGGTCACGCCGGCTTCAGCGGATTGAGCACGACGCGCGCCTTCAAAAGTGAAGGGACGCGTGACGACGCCGATGGTCAGCGCGCCGCATTCCTTGGCGACCTGCGCCACCACGGGAGCCGCGCCTGTGCCTGTGCCGCCGCCCATACCGGAAGTGACGAAGACCATGTCCGCGCCTTTAAGCACGTTGTAGAGTTCGTCGGATGATTCTTCCGCGGCTTTGCGCCCGATCTCAGGGTCGCCGCCTGCGCCAAGACCACGGGTGATCTTATCGCCGAGGCGCACACGGACAGGTGCGCGTGACAGCGTGAGAGCCTGCGCGTCGGAGTTGGCGGCGATAAATTCCACACCTTGAATGCCTTCCTCCATCATGCGGTTGACGGCGTTTTGTCCCGCGCCGCCAACGCCGATCACTTTGATACGGGCGAAGGCTTCGGTCGATTGCAAGTTTCTTTTGTTCGGATCCATTTGTTCCTCCTGGCAAGGAATATGCCATATCTTAAATGAGAATGCGATTTTTTAACAGGGTAAATTCAATCCAATTTTGGCTGGCTGCATCAAATAGCAAGCTATTTGAATCCATAATTATGGCAGCAATCGTTTGATCCAACTCTTGACGGCATCAAAATTCATAGACTTCTCTCCTCTCGATCTGCGGCGTTTGTTGCCGCCCGAAACAACAACATCATGGTCGTGCATGGCAACTGCCCAACGCAGTAAACCGACACTGGTGGAGTATGCGGGTGAATCAAGTTTATCCACCAGCCCTTTGAGATTATCGGGCTTGGCAGTGCGGACGGGCATGCCAAGCACTTCACTGGCAACGCGGCTGATACCGTGCAGGGCGGATGTGCCACCCGTCAACACTACACCTGCCGGAAGTAAACCGTCATAGCCTGAGCGTTTGATCTCTTGCAGGATGAGGCGGAAGGTTTCTTCCACGCGCGCTTCGATGATATGCGCCAGATCCTGCCGATTGATGCGGACATCTCTGTCTTCGCCGAAGGGACGGATGAGAAATGATTCCTCGTTGCCGATATCGAGTCTGACGGCGTGCCCCTGCTGCTTTTTGACGTCCTCTGCCTGAGAGACGGAGAGGCGCAAGCCATGCGCAACATCCTGAGTGATGTGATTGCCACCGACAGCCAGCACCATGGTGTGCCAGACATCGCCGTCTACATAAATTGCCAGGTCGGTGGTGCCGCCGCCGATGTCACAGACGGCTACGCCCATCTGGCGTTCCTGTTCGGTCAGTACCACTTCTGCTGAGGCAAGCGGATTTAGAACGAACTGCTGAACTTCCACACCTGCCGCGCTCACGCACTGACGCAAATTGTCCACGGTGGCGCTGGCGGCGGTGATGATGTGCGTTTCCACTTCGAGTTTGTAGCCGTGCATACCAACAGGTGTTTTCACGCCTTCCTGTCCATCAACGGACATGCCGCGTTGGACAACGTGAATGATCTCGCGGTCGTGCGGGATGGCGATTGCCTGCGCCTGATCGAGTGCGCGCATCAAATCCATTACGTCGATGACGCCGCCGGGGATACCCGCTGCGCCGCGACTGTTGACGGATGAAACATGCGCTCCAGCCAAACTGACCAGGGCAGTGGTAATCTCCAAACCGGAGGTGCTTTCCGCTTTTTCCACGGAGCGTTTGATGGCTTGCGAGGCGGCGGAAAGATCCACGATGATGCCTTTGCGGATGCCCGCAGATGGCTCGATGCCCACGCCGAGAATGCGGAGGTTCTTATCATCCTCCACGCGCCCAACGAGGGTGCAAACCTTGGTCGTGCCTACGTCGATGCCAACAACAATTTCTTCCATCTTATTGTCCGTCACTCACAGATAATTCTTCGTTTATTTCATCAGTCTCAGCCATGCGATAGTATGGTCCGTCTGGATAGACTACGCTGATGAATTCAGGGGTGATGCGGCGCGCGCTCAATGATCCGACAAGGGATTGATATATGCGGATCTTCAAGGGCATATCTTTTGCGCCTGTGCCAAATGCAACCCGCCAGCCGCGCGGATCGTCCCAGCTTAAACCGTCAGCGGCGGAGTAGGTCAGGGTTGTATTCGCAGGCACGAGCGGGGCAAGGATGCGAATCGCTTCCACCAGGTCAGTTGAGAGATAAGGCGGCGGGCTGAGCGGATCCGCATTCGTCAAAGCAGTTGGAATGGGCGGAGCATCCAGCGCGTTGACGAAGGTAAGCCCTTCCACAATTCCTCTGGGACGGAATGCCACGCCGCTCGCATCGATCCATGTGTAGCCTTCGCCATCCTGCTGCCAGAAGACGACGGGCTGACGCTCCACTACTGTAACGTAGACATGGTTCGGCAAATAGACTTTTACCTCCGCTGAAAGCAGTTCGGGATAATTCAAGAGCAGGCGCTCGCGAACTTCCCCAGGTTGGATGGTGAAAATGGATTGACC
>JAUXWL010000400.1 GCA_030680155.1 Anaerolineales bacterium | reverse complement strand
TATGAGCAAAAAACTTACAGGCAACCAAATCCGTCAGGACTTCATCGACTTTTTCGTGGAACACGGCCATACCGCCGTGCCGTCCATGTCACTTGTCCCGGGCGGGGATGCAACGCTTCTTTTCACAAACTCGGGCATGGTCCAATTCAAGGACGTCTTCATCGGCACCGACAAAAAGCCCTATACCCGCGCCGTGGATTCGCAGAAGTGTATGCGCGTGGCAGGCAAGCACAACGACCTCGATGACGTGGGCCGTGACGACACGCATCACACCTTTTTTGAGATGCTCGGCAACTGGTCGTTTGGTGACTACTATAAAAAGGAAGCCATCGCCTGGTCGTGGCAATTGCTTACCGAAGTGTGGGGCTTGCCCAAGGACAAACTCTACGCCACCTGTTTTGAAGACGACAGCGAAGCGCACCCTGCGGGCAAGGGCAATGTCCCGCGTGATGATGAGGCCGCTGATATTTGGAAGCAACAGCCAGGCTTCAACCCCGACCATGTCCTCTTTTTCGGGCGCAAGGAAAACTTCTGGCAAATGGCAGAGTTCGGCCCCTGCGGACCATGTTCCGAAATCCACCTCGACCTCGGCGAAGAGCGCGACAACCTGCGCGGCACCGACCATGTCTGCGGCGTGAACGGTGAATGCACGCGCTTTCTCGAACTGTGGAATAACGTCTTCATCCAATACAATCTTTTTGAGGATGGCCGCCTCGAACCGCTGCCCGCCAAACATGTGGATACCGGCATGGGCTTTGAACGCATCGTCTCTGTCTTGCAAGGCGTCGACTCCAATTACAAAACTGACCTCTTCACAGACTCGCTCGATGTTTTGCGCTCGCTCACAGGTCACACCGAGGAACAGATGCTCGCCGACTTCACGCCCTATCGCGTCATCTGCGACCATGTCCGCTCCGCCGCCTTCCTCATCGCCGATGGCGTTGTCCCCGGCAACGCGGGGCGCAACTACATCACCCGCATGATTATCCGCCGCGCCGCGCGTTTCGGCGCCAAGATCGGGCTGAACGACCCCTTCCTCGCCAGGGTTGCCGAATCCGTGATTAGTTACTACGGCGATTTTTATCCTGAACTGGAAAAAAGCAAAGCCGCCATCTTCGACAATTTGACTCGGGAAGAAATCCGCTTCGCACGTACGGTGGAAGCTGGTACTGCCCATCTTGAGAATCTACTCTCCGAACTTCGCTCTGAGCGTGGCGGAGCCGAGACGAAGAGCGACCTTGTCCTCGATGGACACAAAGCCTTCGATCTCTACGCCACTTACGGACTGCCCTTCGAAATCTCCCGCGACATCGCCCGCGAGCAGGGACTCGACGTGGACGAACAAGGATTCAACGAAGCCAGGGAAACCCACGCCAAAGCCTCAGGCGGCGGCAAAGCCATGGGCAAACTCGGCGGCGAGGATGCGGAATTCTTTGCGAATATTCTCAAAGACCTGCAATCCAAAAACAAACTCGGCGCAAATGGCGTGGAGTATGACCCCTATAACAGCCTTAAAGTGGAAGGCGAAGTCCTCGCGCTGATCGTCAACGGCGCGTCTGTTTCCTCCGCTTCCCTGGATGATCAAGTTGAAGTCATCCTGCCCAAAACAGGCTTCTATATTGAAGCGGGCGGTCAGGTCAATGACAATGGCTTCATCCGCTTTTCACCCTCTCCCTCTGGGAGAGGGCAGGGTGAGGGCGGCTGGGAGATCGAAGTCACTGGCATGCGTCGCGCCTCTGCGGGTGTTCTCGTTCACATTGGCGAAGTCATTTCGGGACATCCCAGAGTCGGTGACAACGCCACCGCCGAAGTGGACGCGGCCCGCCGTCATGACATCATGCGCAATCACACCGCCACGCATCTTTTGCACAAGGCCTTGCATGAAGTCCTCAGTGACCAGGCAAAGCAGGCGGGTTCCCTCGTTGCGCCCTCGCACCTGCGCTTCGACTTCAACCATCCCGATGCCATGACTGCTGAGCAGATCGAACGCGTCGAGCGCATGGTCAACGAAGCCATTGCGGCGGATATGCCCGTCAACAAGGAAACCAAGTCGCTGGACGAAGCCAAGAAGGAAGGCGCGATGGCTCTCTTCGGTGAGAAGTATGGTGAGGTGGTGAGAACGATTTCGATCATGGAGTCAGATGGACTGCCGTCGAACGCCAGCAAGCTGGCTGACTCCAAAGATAAATACTCCTACGAACTCTGCGGTGGCACGCATCTTGACCGTACTTCCGATATCGGCGCGTTCCTCATCGTCAGTGAAGGTTCGGCAGCGGCGGGCATTCGCCGTATCGAAGCCGTGACGGGGCGCGGCGCGTACGAACTCATCCAGAAACGTTTTAAGACCCTCAAGCAAACTGCCGGTGCGTTGAAGTCCGCAGTGGATGACGTCCCTGCCAAAGTGGATGCGTTGCAGGATGAAGTTTCTGAATTGAAAAAGGAACTCGCTGCTCTTAGAACGCAAACGGCGCTTTCAACGTTCAATCTGCAACTTTCAAACGTTCAAATTGTGAAAGATGTGAATGTGCTTGCGGTTGAAATCCCCAATGCAGACGCGGACACCCTGCGCCTGCTGGCGGATAAGTTCCGCGAGAAGTACCCGAAGAACGGCGCAGCCGTGTTGGTGACGGAAACAACTGTCATCGCTACTGTGACCGAAGACGTAGTCAAACGGGGAGTCAAAGCTGGGGACCTGATCACAGGCATCGGCGGGAAGGGAGGCGGACGTCCCAATTTGGCGCAGGGAAGTCTGGCTGGAGATGTCAAAGAGGCGCTGGCGAAACTTCCAAAAGTCGTGGAAGAAAAAGTGAAGTAGCCCGTAGGGGCGGAGCATCGCTCCGCCCCTTTTTTATTTATCCGACTCGGCGCATCGAAACCCGCGACTCAACCCTGCCGATTGCGGCTGGTGCTTGTATCGTTTGGCGGCGAGAATATCAGTGGCATCATACGCGCCGCCGCGCAGGGAGCGCTCAAATCCGTTTTCAGGACCTGTTGGGTTTATAGTGGGCATTTCAGAATAATAAGAATCACTGTACCAATCTGCGACCCACTCGCGCATATTGCCGACCATGTTCAACGTGCCGTAGGGGCTAGCGCCCAGCGGGTAACGATAGACGGGAACGGCCTCGCCGATGAGCGACTCGGCATAGTTGGCATAACGCGGATTGGGCGCTTCATTTCCCCAGGGATATTTGCGTCCGTCGGCGCCGCGCGCTGCTTTCTCCCACTCGGCTTCAGTGGGTAATCTTCTGCCTGCCCATTCGCAATAGACGCTGGCTTGCTCCCAGTTTGCATACGCAACGGGGTAATTGCGATAGACCCATTTTCCATAGTATGGGTTTTCATTGAGCGCGGGGAGACCGCACGCGCCATCCTGTACACATTTTTCATACAGGGCGTTTGAAACTTCCACCTGGTCGATCCAATAGGCATCGAGATAAATTGTGCGTTGCGGGGAATTGGCGTCCGGCTCACCCGGCTTGCCCATCAGAAATTCCCCGGCAGGGACGTACACCTGCACCATGCCATCAATAGGGGCTGTCTTTTGTTCGATTGGTTTATTGCGAATTTCCTGTCCGATATTGAAGGAGGCCAGGTCGTAGCGCAGGCGTTGGATGGAAAATTTCCCTGCGCGCATGGCGTTGACCGCCCGAGCGGCTACATCAAGGTTGGGGATGAGAACCAACGCCACTGCAATAAATGCAAACGAGGCAGTGAGACTTAAGATGGGCAGACGTTTTTTCATTGCTTACACAGCAAGGTCTGGATTCAAATTACTCAGCGGTTGAGTGTTTCCGTTTGCGTGGGCAGGCAGGTAGGTAAGCAGTTCCTCCACAGACTCGATCAAAACATCCGCGTGTGGGATCAAATCCCTTGCATTCGATACCCCCGAAAGCACGCCAACCACCAGCCCAATTCCTGCGGCTCGCGCCATCTTCAAATCTGCAACCGTGTCGCCGATCATCATCACCTGCGCTGGGTCAACTTCCAACCGCTTGCAGATGGTAAGCGCCATATCAGGCGCAGGCTTGGCAGGGATGCCGTCATCCGAGCAGACCATCGTCTCGATGTACTCGCCGATGTCGAACGCATCCAGCATGGCTTGGGTCGGTGCGCGGTCGTCGGTTGTGGCAATGGCGAGTTGGATGCCCTGCCGATGCAGGTGATGGAGCAATTCGCCCATGTCGGTGAAAGGTTTTGCCAGTTCCACAGGCTCAGGGATAACCCAGGCCTCTTCGACCAGTTTTTCGGCGACATCTTTTGCAAACCCTTTGGCGGCAACGACCTCAACCGTCAGATCATATAACAGGTGCATGGGCGTGGCGGCGAGTTTTCCATCCGCCAGAACTTTATGCTTTTCGATATCGTAGCCCATTGCTTCGCAAAGCGCATCACGCATTTCCACGCCGCTGAGCGCGGTTAGGTGTTTGGCAAGGATGAGCGCCCAGCCGCCCCACATGGCGTCGAAATCAATCAGCGTGCCGTCCTTGTCGAAGATGATCGCTTTTGCCTTGAAGTTCCGTAATATATCCATCTATGTCCTGTCTCAAAAATAAGGTGACAGTCATTTTCAAAATGACCGTCACCTCTTGACTGAAGTTACAGCGCGCCCTATTTTACCTGAGTTTCAAAAACGACCTTGCCGTCCACAATTGTCATTACAGCGTTTGCCGCCAAAATATCTTCAGGCTCCAACGCCAATAGATCGTGCGAGAACAAGACCAGGTCGGCGAGAGTACCTTCGCGCACTTGTCCCTTTTCATTTTCCTTGAACTCGGCATACGCCGCATCACGCGTGTATCCGAGAATGACTTCTTCCAATGTCAGTCGCTGATCGGGATCATGCGCATCCCATTTCTGACGGTTGAGCGCAGCGTGCAGGTGCAGCATTGGGTCGAAGGCCGCCACGGTCCAGTCGCTGCCGAGCGCGAGATGCGCGCCTGCATTTTTCACGTCGCGCCATGCGAACGATTTTCCCCAGCGCTGTTTCCCAACGCGGTCGGGCCAAACATCCCCGTCACCCAGGGCGAGCGGCGAATGTCCCGTTTGCATCGAAGCGATGACGCCCAACTCCTTGAAACGCGGCAAATCGTCGGGATGGATGACCTCGATATGCTCCACCCGATGACGACTATCCCGCCTCCCATTTGACCCGATGACTGCTTCGTAGCCATTGAGCGTTCGCCTCACCGCACCATCCCCGCAGCAGTGGACGAACATCTGCAAGCCCAATTTGTCGCAGGCGGCTGCCATACGGTTGAAGTGTTCCGCGGAAAATAAACCTTCGGGCTTTGCATCTGGGTCGTCGGCATAAGGCTCAAGATTGAGCGCAGTATACGATTCCCACACCCCGTCCATGAAAAATTTTGCCGCACCGCCGCGTGCATATTCGCCTTGTACTTTTGCCATTTCGGCGGCTTCGCTCAACATGGCTTCGGTGGTTTCGGGCTTGATGTGATATGGCACGTACACCCGCAAGGTCATTTCCTCTGCATCTTCGAGCGCGGCATAGGTCATCAATTCCTGCATGTCTCCATTCATATTGTGGACGCTGGTCACGCCCGTGGCGTTAATCTGCGCGATGACCATCTTGAGCAGTTCGCGTTTGCGGGCATTGCTTGGCTCGGGGATCAAGTCCGCGACGAGGTGCATGGCGGTCTCACGCAGTTCGCCCGTGGCGAGCCTATTTTCATCCCGCACAATGACACCGACCCCGGGAGCGTCCACGCCAGGCTGGAGGATACCTGCCATCTCCAACGCTTTCGTATTTGCCCATGAGGTATGCCCATCATACGCGTTGATATAAACGGGGCGGTCTGAAATGATTGCATCAAGTTGCTGACGGGTGGAGACGATCCCATATTTGATTCCGCGGCCATCTACCCATGCAGAGGTTTTATTCTGTGAGCCAAATTCTGTCAGGGTGGTTTTGACATCGTTCAAGTCTTTGACATCATAGAGCTGCGCAGACCCGGCCCAAATGGCTCCCCAGAGCAAATGAAAGTGAGAGTCGATAAAACCTGCGGTGAGCGTGCGCCCCTGTCCGTCAATGACGCGGGTTTTTTCATCTTTGAATTCATTTACCCCTTCGTTCGCCCCCACATAAATGATGCGATTGCCTTTCACAGCAACGGCTTCTGCATGAGGCATTGCTTCGTTACTGGTGAATACTTTTGCGTTCTCGATGACAATATCTGCCTTGATTGACATTTATTTCTCCTTGTTGGCTTGGTGGATGCGCCGAATATACTGTATGTCTGTTATGTGCGTCAATTCTGCTTTTTCCATGCTCCATCTTCCATTAACCATCGTCCAGTATAATCAGGCATTATGGTTAAGCAAAAAGTGGTCGTCGCCATGTCTGGCGGCGTGGATTCATCGGTTGCGGCGGCGCTGCTCAAGGAGCAGGGGTACGACGTGACGGGAATGATGATGCGTTTATGGAGCGAGCCGGGCAAGGAAGACTCCAACCGCTGCTGCACACCCGACTCGATGGCGCAGGCGCGCCGCGTGGCGGGGATTTTGGACATCCCTTTTTACGTGGTGGATGCAAAAGATGTTTTCCGCGAAACAGTGGTGCAGTATTTTCTGGATGGCTACTCGCGCGGCGAGACGCCCAATCCGTGTTTGATGTGCAACCGTCAGATCCGTTGGACGTTTTTGCTCAATCATGCGCTGGCATTGGGCGCAGGGTTCATGGCAACGGGACATTATGTCAGAATTCAGGATGCAGAAGGCGGAAGGCGGGAATTGCTTCGCGCTGTGGATCACTCGAAAGATCAGGCGTACGTTTTGCATGTGTTGACGCAGGATAAATTGAAACATGCCTTATTTCCCGTGGGGGAGTATCCCAAGCCTGAGATTCGCGCGATTGCGGAGCGGTTTGGTTTGCCAACCGCCTCCCGCAAAGATTCGCAGGACCTGTGCTTTTTGGCGGGAGAGGATTATCGTAATTTCTTGCAGCGAAATGCGCCTGAGATTTTACAGCCTGGGAATATCGAAACACCAGACGGCAGGATCATCGGTCAGCATGATGGCTTGGCGAATTACACCATCGGACAACGCAAGGGATTGGGCGTTGCGTCGCCTGTTCCGTTATACGTCATTACGAAACAGGCAGCGCGCAATACGTTAATTGTAGGAACAGCGGAGGAAATGGGCGTGACCGAACTCTCTGCGCGCGATGTGAATTGGGTCAGCGGAGAAACACCGAGTAAGCCATTCCGTGCGGATGTGAAGATCCGCTATACGGCAAAGGAAATCCCAGCGTGGGTGATGCCGATGGAAGGGAATCAGGCAAAGGTCACGTTTGATGCGCCTGTGCGGGATGCGACGAAGGGTCAGGCGGCGGTCTTTTTCCAAGGGGAGTTGATGCTCGGCGGAGGGATTATCCAGTAGTTGCTTTGCGTGTAGCCAGATTGATGTGTGGCAGTAGTTTTTGGTGTGCTTGAAGTTGATAATGAAAAAGGAGAATACTATGAACCATCGAATTGAGTCGTTGATGTCTGCCCGTTTGTTCATCGCGCCGCAGTATGCGTGGGACCGGGTGTATTTTGTGAGCAATCTTTCGGGACAATTGAGTTTGTATGCGATGTTCCACGGGGGCAGTGTGCCTGAGCCGCTGCTGCCTTCGAACATTGCTTTGCAAAATCCCGAGTTGATCGGTGGGCTGGCGTTTTATGCCTTCCCCGAAATGGATACGATCTTGGTGATGATCGATAAGGACGGCGATGAGAACTACCAGCCGATGCTGATTCCGTTGGATGGTGATTTTCCCAAGCCTGCCTTCAATAATTTCTTTGCGAAGTATCGCGTGCATTTGGGCGAATGTGACCGCAAAAAGGGAGTTGTGTATTTGCAGGCGGAGCGCCGCGACAAGCCGCTGATCGAAACCTATCGCGGCGATCTGAAGACGGGTAAGCTGACCAAAATTGCGCAAAGCGAATGGGGCTATGGCGTTAGTGACCACTCTGCCGACCACAACCGCCTTTTGATCGGCACGGGTTACTCGGTCGGCGATGCGGTGTTGTATTTGTGGAACAAGGGCAAAATGAGTTTGCTGTATGGCAAACCCTTGAAAGACCGCAAGCCCGGCGAGCAGGTTCCGCTGAATGGATTGGGCGGCGCGGTATTCTCGCCCAGCGGCAAGGGCGCAATTGTGACCAGCTCTGTGTTCGAAGATACGTTCAGCCTTGGTTATCTTGATTTCAAGAAGCCCGGTGTGATCCTGCCCGTGAAAGTGAAAGGTGCCGCGCATAAGGGACTTGGCGAATTGGATGCGATTGCCTCATTGGGTGAAAATCACTACATGACCACCTACAACATTGACGGATGTTCGTGGGTTTATGAAGGCGTCTTCGACGAAGCCAAGCTGACCATGAATTACAAGCATGTGCTGGTGGGCCAGGAGCCGTTCGATAACGGCGTGCTGGAGCACATGGATCATGACAAGGCGGAGGATGTCTTTACTTTCTCGTTCTCTACTGCCACATCGCCCACGCAAATCTATTCCATCGAAGGATCGAAACGTGGGGATTTGTACCTGCATACCAGCGAGCGGATTTTTGGAATCCCAGACGAATTGCTCTCGAAGGGAGAAGACGCCTCTTTCACCTCCCATGATGGTTTGCGTGTTTCTGCGCGGCTTTATCTACCCGCCAAATCTCTCGGATTTAAGGGCCCGCGCCCCGTGGTCTATTACATCCACGGCGGACCGCAAAGCCAGGAACGCCCGAACTTTGCCTGGTTCTCGATGCCGCTTATCCAATTCCTCACCCTGCGTGGGTTTGCGGTCTTCGTCCCGAATGTACGCGGCTCGTCGGGCTACGGACTCTCCTACACCAAGCGCGTTGACCGTGATTGGGGCGGACTCGACCGCCTTGACCATGTCCACGCGATGACGAGGGTTCTGCCCAAAGACAAACGCCTGGATGTCAAACGCGCCGGCGTTGTCGGGCGTTCCTACGGCGGCTACATGACCCTGATGCAGGCGGGCATGCACCCCAATTTATGGAAAGCCTCCTGCGATATGTTCGGTCCGTATGACTTGCTAACCTTCTCCGACCGCATCCCCGAAACATGGAAACCATATTTCAAACTTGCCATCGGCGACCCCTCCAAACCGAAGGAAAAGGCAGACCTGATCCAGCGCTCACCCAAGACGCACCTGCAAAACATGAAAGCGCCGATGCTCGTCATTCAGGGACGCAACGATCCGCGTGTGGTGGCGGCAGAGTCCGAAGACCTCGTGCGCGTTTTGAAAAAGAAGGGCAAGCCCATCGAACTGCTCGTCTTCGAAGATGAAGGACATGACGTGTTGAAATATGAAAACCGCGTCACCTGTTACAACTCGATCACCGATTTCTTCACGAAGCACCTCAAACCGTAAACGATGACTCTACCCAGCCTGCTGTTTGGACTGGTCATTGCCCTGATGCTTGGCGCGCTGTTCCATGCCGTGCGCGGCGGGAGCGGCGCGCGACTGCTCTTCTACATGGGCGTCAGCGCCCTCGGCTTTGCGTTAGGGCAGTGGCTGGGGATGCAGTTCGGCTGGGTGGTTTATAAATTTGGCGCATTGGATGTTGGACTGGGGTTGGTCGGAGGCATACTGGTTCTTGTTATTGCAGACTGGTTGAGCCGCATGGAAGCGCGTGATAAAACGGGTGTATAATCCGCCCGTTTTGGGTTCAATCAGCTCGCTGATGATTGCCTGGTTGACCTCAACCTATCCCTGCGCTCTCGAAGGTGTATGCATACATGGAAACAAACTCAAATAAAAATAGAACCCTGCTCGATTATTTCTGGATCAGCGCGCGCGGATTTGCCATGGGCGCGGCGGATGTTGTCCCCGGCGTATCCGGCGGCACCATGGCGTTCATCCTCGGCATCTACGATGAACTACTCGACGCCATCCATGCCGTGGATATGACCTTCATCCGCCGCATCCTGACCCTCAAATGGAAGGAAGCCTTCACAGAATTCCCGTGGAAGTTCCTGCTATCCCTTGCGCTTGGTATTGGCGCGGCAGTACTCGCGCTCGCAAATGCCCTGCACTGGGCGCTGGAAAATAAGCCCGTTTTCATCTGGTCATTTTTCTTTGGACTGATCATTGCTTCGATTGTTGCCGTCCGCAAACGGGTTGGCTCGTGGGGCGTAGTGAACATCCTGGCGGCGTTAACTGCGGCGGTCGGCGCATACATCCTCGTGGGGTTGACCCCCTCTGAAACGCCGCACACCCCGCTCCTGCTTTTCCTCAGTGGTGCGGTCGCCATCTGTGCCATGATCCTGCCCGGTATTTCGGGCGCGTTCATTCTCGTCCTGCTCGGAAAATACACCTATGTATTGGGTGCGGTTAAGAACTTCGACCTCCTTACGATCGTGCTCGTAGGGACAGGCGCTGTGATGGGCTTGCTTGCCTTCGTCCGCTTGCTGCGCTGGATGCTAAATAAGAATCACGATCTTGTTGTGGCTATTCTGACAGGCTTCATGCTCGGCTCGCTTCGCAAAGTCTGGCCTTGGAAGATCCTCGAACCCATCAGCGAGACCTTCATCAAAGAGACGAATTTCATCCCAGCCGTATTCAACGGCGAAGTGCTCACCGCCATTCTGTTGATGGTCTTGGGAGTGGCGCTTGTGCTGGTTATGGAGTTCCATGCCAACCGCCGCACAACCGCGTAGCAAGCCATGAAACGGCTGGCGATCCTTTTTACCATTTTTCTTGTCTCTGTCATCCTCCTTGCAGACCTGGGATTTATGCGGATTCCCATGCGGCTTCTAAGCAGGATTCCGCTCGGCGACAAGATCATGCATTTCCTGCTGATTGGGACGCTTATGTTTCTGGTCACCTCAAGCCTGATCCAGTCGCTTCGTTCCATCGACCCGAAGTGGGTTGCCCTTGCTGTGGGTTTTGTCCTGGCTGTGATCTTTACCTTCGAAGAGTTGTCACAAGGGTTCTTTCGCGGGAGGGATACATCCCAAAAAGACCTGCTTGCGAATTATGCGGGCATCCTGTTTCTGGGGATGACTGCATGGATCGTCAACAAAAATCGGAAGCCGTAACGGCTTCCGATTTTTGTTGTTGTATTATCTCGCAAAACAGGCGATATGAAAGCCGCGCTGCGTTTTTGGGGCTAAGGGTTCAACACCAAATGCCCTTCGGCATCCTCGATGATCGAGTCTTGTTCCCACCACATGGGATAGTATTCCACATTCGCCCATAAGGGAGCCATATCTGCGTAGTGCGGGTGATAGGCATGACCCGACTGCCCCGTGGTGTGGACGGTCACTGAATTATCCAGATTACTGAAATCAACGATCATGCGCATGGACGGCAGCCAGTCTGTGGCGTAGCCATCTTTCACCGACCAACCTGTAGCGTTGACGATGGCATCGCCGCCGCCTGTGGGGAAAGGTCCACGGTTGAACAAGTCTTCGATTAAGAATACGCCCGACTCGCCCAACGTCCCATTGCGGAAGGTGGCGGCGTGCATCTCGCCCCAATTCCAGGCAGCGACATCTTTCCCAAATATCTTTTCCAATTCTGCCACGCCTTCACTGAATGACTTGGTCATCATGTCCGTCATGGTTTCTGTGACTTCAGGCGTAGATTTATCGTCCCAGAACGGGTCATTGGGATTCTGTACCAGCGTCCGTACCACGTCATTCCAGCGGGAACCGCCGTCCACAAGATAACGCTTAGGCAATTCATCGTCAAATGTGTTTTGCAGCAGGTGACGCCAGAAGGCATTGAACACCGCCGCGGACGTGGAATTGACACGGCTTTGATAATCCCAATTCCGCAGGGTCTCGAAGGCGACTGCTTCATTTGGCTTGGTGAATTTGGGGTCAAGTTTAAGCAGAAGCGGAACAAGTGTTTCTGCGTTCGCGTCCAATGTATCCCCGTGCATTTGCTGGATGTAGGGAATGTCGATCTTGCCAGATGCATTCTCGATCATATCCACAATGCGCTGGGCGCGGAAGCCGTAATCCCAATCGTAGGTCACGAGATAGGGGTAATCATTGGGATGTACCTGATTGTTGGCGGTGACGATGTATCCCTCGGCCGGGTTGAAGGAATAGGGCAGTTCTTCGAATGGCACAAAACCGACCCAGTCATATTCTCCCGTCCAACCGGGCACGGGCAGTGTGCCGTCGCCATTCCTGCGGATGGGAATGTCACCGGGCATTTGGTAACCGATATTGCCGTCCACGTCGGCGTATAGCAGGTTTTGGGCAGGCACATGGAATCCGCGCGAGGCTTCACGGAACTCATCCCAATTCTGCGCTTTGTTGAAGCCCCAGATGGCTTCAAATGGAGTGGAGGGTGTCAGCGCCGTCCATGCCAGGCTGATAACGTATTGGCCAGGCAGTGCAATGCCGGCACGCTCTTTGAAGGGTTCGAACTCCCTGTCATCGGGTTCGCCCTGATCCATGACTGGACTGTAGTCATCCGAGATCACGGGCCCGTGGTTGGTGTAGCGAACGGTGTGCTGGATCGGTTCGCCGCCCACCACTTCGAGGGTCTCTTCACGGAGGATGAAATCAACCCATTGTCCGTTCTCTTCGTACTGGTTGGGATTTTCAGGGTTGACCTTTTCAATGTACAGATCCATCACATCAGGACCTGTGTTGGTGAAGCCCCATGCAATGCGGTCATTGTGCCCAATAACTACACCGGGCACGCCTGCAAAGGTGAAGCCCGCCACATTGAATAGGCAGTCATCCGATTTTTCAACGCAGTGCAAGCCCATCTGATACCAGATCGAAGGCATTTGAATGCCGAGGTGCGGGTCGTTGGCGAGATACGGCATACCGGTATCGGTCAGTTCGCCGGAAACTGCCCAGGAGTTGGAACCAATGCCGAGGCTCCACGGACCAAGCACAGGGTCCAGTAAAGAGGCGTTGTATGCGACAGAGTCGAGCGGCAGTTGAGTAAAGTCAAAGGTCGAATATCCAAAGTCTGGCGAGGTGTTGGATGTCTGCGCTTCGGTTGGGATTTCGTTGACGATGAAGGGGTGGTCTTCGGGATAGCCGGGGAAAAGCTGTTTCACCTGTTCGGGGGTGAAGGTTTTGAGCAGCACGGCGCGTTCGATCTCGGAGCCCATGTTGCCACGCAAATCCCATGCCATGGCTTTGCCCCATGTCAGGGTGTGGATGGGAGTCCACGCTTCGATCTCGTACTCGGGGCTGAGCATTCCGAGGACGGCGTATTCGAGGCTGAGGGCTGTGTCTGCGTGGTCTTTGAGATAGGCGTTCACGCCATCGGCGTAGGATTGCAGAATGGCGCGGGATGCGGGGCTGAGCGCCTCCCATTCGGCTTCGGCGGTGACGCGCCAGCCGAGCGTGCGCAGGAATTTATCAGTGGGCAATTGACTCGCGCCGAACATCTTGGAGAGTTCGCCCGAACCGATGTGCCGCCAGCTATCCATTTGCCAGAAGCGATCCTGTGCGTGGACGTAGCCCTGTGCGAAGAAAAGGTCATGCGAAGTGGCGGCATAGATATGCGGGATGCCCATGTTGTCGCGATAGACATCCACCCTGCCATTGAGACCTTCCACCTGAATTTCACCGTCGATGACGGGGAAGGATTCCTGCGCCACCTTGTTGGGCAGGTGGTATTTGAAATAATAAAATGCCCCTGCTGCTGCGACCAGCAATAAAACGATTCCGCCCATCAATATCTTTCCAATCAACTTGCCTGCTTTTTTCATGTATTCCTCCAGCGAAAAATAATTCATCCACAGAACCACAAAGACAAATTTACCCGCTCAATCTGTGGATGTTGTGTATGAGATGGTCTTAGAGAGCGTTTCTTAAGTCAGACCCTAAAGGTTTTCGCCGCAAAACAGAACCATCATTTGCAAAAAAGCGCCCATAAAACGGCGTTTTCGTAACCGTGGGAAACCTTTAGGGTCTTTGCCTACGAGTTAAGAAACAGTCTC
>JAUXWL010000397.1 GCA_030680155.1 Anaerolineales bacterium | reverse complement strand
CTCGGCTGGTTGGACTCGGTGGAAGATGCTCGCAAGCGGCTTGACGGTTATCAATCCTTTGCGAAACAAGTCCACGACGAAGGCATAGACCGTGTGCTCGTCATCGGCATGGGCGGCTCGTCGTTGACCGCTGAAGCGCTGAGTTCATTGATGGCGAGTTTCAACGAGGAAGCGAAACTCTCGCTCGCCATTCTGGACTCAACTGACCCGCTGCAAGTGGCGCAAGCCGTCAAGGATTATCCCCCCGACAAGGCGCTGTATATCCTTGCCAGTAAATCAGGCGGCACGGCGGAATTACTGGCAGCCTTCGATTATCTCTGGGAATTGAGCGGCAAGGATGGCTCGCGCTTTATCGCCACCACGGATGCGGGCACGTCCCTGCAAAAGCTGGCTGAAGAACGCGGCTTCCGCAAAATCTTCAACGCCGACCCCAACGTGGGCGGACGTTTTTCCGCGCTGACCGATTTTGCTCTTGTCCCCGCCGCTTTGCTCGGCATGGACATTGACAAACTGCTCGGCAGTGCAGACCGTATGCGCAAGCAGTCACTCGCGGATGTGCCTGCGGCGCGCAACCCTGGCGTTGCGCTGGGCGCTCTCATCGCAGAATCCGCTCTGATGGGCAGAGACAAGCTCACCGTCGTGGCTGATGCGCCTGTGTCCGCGTTGGCGGGCTGGGTCGAGCAGGTCATCGCTGAGTCCAGTGGCAAGCATGGGAAGGGCATCCTGCCAGTGGCGTTGGAGCCGCTCGGTAAACCGGATGTCTATGGTGATGATCGCTTGTTTGTTTATCTCAAAAGTGACGGCGAGTTGGAGGCGGGTATTTCCGAGTTGAAGACTGCTGGTTTCCCCGTAATCGAATTCCCGATTGAAAGTGTGTATGATGCGGGCGCGGAATTCTTCCGCTGGGAGATTGCGATCTCGACGGCCTGCCATATTTTAGGCATCAATGCCTTCGACCAGCCCGATGTGCAAGACAGCAAACTGCGCACGCTGGCGAAGATAAAGGATTATCAGGCGAGTGGGAAATTGGCTGAAGCTGATCTGGTGGATGTGAAGGATGCCAAGTCTGCGTTGGCGGAATTTTTGGCGAACCCGCAGATGGGCGAGTTCATAACCATCAACGCCTATCTGCCACGGACGAGTGACATGATCCGAGACATTCAGGCTTTGCGCGTAGGCATTCGGGCGCAAACGAAATTACCTGTGACGGCTGGTTTTGGTCCGCGCTTTCAGCATTCGACGGGACAGTTCCACAAGGGCGGTCCCAATAAGGGACGTTTCATTCAGGTGGTGTACGATGCCGACACGGACATGGACATCCCCACGCAGGGATTGACCTTTGGCGAGCTCATCCGTGCGCAGGCGTTGGGTGATTACGAGGCATTGAAGGCGGCGGGGCGCAAGGTGTTGCGGATTCGGCTCGATAAGCCAGAAGACCTTGCGGGTATAATGGCGTCATAGCCAAGGAGTCCCATGCTTAATGTCAGTGAACGAATCGTTCGCATTCATGTCGAAAAATTACCCGAAGGGGTCTACCTTGCGACATCTGAGGATGTGCAGGGACTTGTCGCCCAGGGACGCACTGTCGCCGAGACTCTTGAAATTGCGCGTGATGTAGCCCGAAAACTGATCGAAGCACAAAGCGATATTCAACTCCCGCACGTTGAGGAAAGTTTTGACTATCCATTGATTGTGGGGTGAATCAGATGGGGAGATTGGCGGGATTTCGATATCGTGAAATTATCAAGAAGTTCAGAGCCTTTGGTTTTGAGTTTTTTCGACATGCAGCGGGAAGTCATGAAATCTGGA
>JAUXWL010000396.1 GCA_030680155.1 Anaerolineales bacterium | reverse complement strand
TTCGACGGGCAGCATGTAGCCCATCAGCCAGACATCGAGGCGCAGGTCGTCTGCCAGTCCGCGCAGAAGAGTCATGGGGACGTGGGTATGGGCATTGACCAGACCGGGCATGAGCACTTTACCGCCGCAGTCGATCACTTCGCTGGCGGAATATTCCTTTTTGAGTTTTTCTTCTGTTCCAACGGCAACAATCGCATCGCCTTTAACAGCAAGTGCGCCGGGGTCGTATTGGTTTAATGTTTCATCCATTGTCAAGACAATGGCGTTGATAAAGAGGGTGTCTACTTTTTGTGTCATTCAGTCTCCTGTGTTATTTACTCATCTTACGCGATTTAACTGTACTGCAACAACTTGTCCCCGTAGGGGATTCATGTTGCTTTGCCGGGCAAGATAAATCTTGCGGTACTGCGTAAGGTGCGTTATTTAATTCTCTACCGTACACGCAAACCCTAAAGGTCTCCTTTTCCTTCGCAGATTCTCGATTCGCCGAAAAGACCTTTAGGGTTTCTTTGCGAGGAAAATGTACGGTAGTGAATTATTTAATATTTTTATTCCAGTTCAATAAAACTTCCAATGCTTTTAAGTTCTGTTTGAAATCCGTATGGCGGTGTGTGGAGAGTTCCATGTCCACGGAAACCGCGCCGATTTCAACGGCGTAATCGGCGAGTGTGCCTGTGAAGACGCAGCCTGTATCAATCGGCGGGAATTTATAACCTGTTGCCTTGGCCAGCGCTTTTGCAAATTCTATCGACGTTTTCTCCCAGGGTTCACCGCCGGGGAAGACGCCCAGCGCGGCGCTGTGGTAGCTGATCAGTGTTTCCACTTTGTGTGTTCTCAAAAAATTCATCACGGCCCGTGTCTCTGGCTCGGAGCTCGGACTTGTTCCGCCCGTGGTCGGACCGTAATTCCAGCAGCCGCTGCGGTCCCATGTGGCAGACCAGTTGGTGGGGAAGTTGCGATTCAAGTCTACGCCGTGGTCGTTGACGCGCCCGTCAATGCCGTGGTCGCGGGCGTCGCCGTCAGGGTTGAGGTTGCGCAGGATGTAGAGCGTCACGTCGCTGGGGATGATCTCAGGGTTGTCGTTGATGTGTTGGATCAACTCATCTGCGAGGGCGATGGTGTTCCACTCATAGCCGCCGTGGATGCCCGCCACGATCATCTTTTCCCGTTCGCCCTGTCCGAATGTGTACACTTCGATGGGTCTGCCTGAAACCGAATACCCGATGACTGTCGCACGGCGTCCGCCCGCATTTTCAAGCACGAACGATGTAGCGGTCTGTACAACGATCATCGTCGAGCGTGGGTTGGGTGTGACGGTGGGCAGGTGGAAGGATAATGGGTCAGGCGTATAGGTTGCAGGCAGCGCAGCGGTGTAACTCGGTTTTTGCTCCTGTGACGCGGCAAAGGCGGGCTGTAATGCCCACCATGCCACCAGTACCAGCGCGAGCGCACCCAACCCAATGACGTTCAACACCCATGCCAGGATAACCCAGGGGTTGTCTTTGCGGTGACGCGGTGCAGGCATTATTGCATGTCCTCAATCGTCGTCCGCAGCCAGTTCAGGGCCAGGTTCACGCTCCAGCGCGGCAGGCTCTTCGGCGGGCCGCCATAGGTGATGCGGTGAGACTTTTCACCTTTCGGCGTGATCATCGCCATCTCAGCGGCGCGTTCCTCCATGTAAACGGAAACACCGAGCGCAACGTCTGCTTTGGATTCTGCCCGGGCGGCGCGCAGGGCTTGGGTCAATGAATCAGGTTTCAAGTCAGGGATCGAGGCGGTGTGGGGAATTTTCCGTGCGAGCAGTCCATCCAATCCTGACTCAATCGCGGTCAGACTCCAACCGCGTCTTGCCACTGCATCCAAAGCGACTTCCTCCAGCCGATCTTCATCCGCGCCAAAGACAATACCCCCGAGTCTCTTGCGGACTTGCGCCTCAACCTCTGCGATCATCGCATCGGCTGCGCTTTCATTCTTTGCCTTCGCCGCAATGCGGATATCCACCACGCCTGTATGTGCGGCCAGCCCTACCGTGGGGTTGCTGAGAGTCTCAAGATCGGCGATCTTTTCGTCAATCATGCCCTCGCCAAGACCCGCGCAATGCAAAACGCGGACTTTGAGAATTTCATCGAGGTTGAATCGTTTTTGCAGATATGGGATGATCGACTCGTGCAGGACATGTTCCATTTCATTCGGCACACCGGGCAGGGAGATGACCGCCCTCACCCCTAGCCCCTCTCCCAGAGGGAGAGGGGAACGTTCCACGATAAAACACGGCGCAGTGCCGACGGGGTTGCGGACGCCGATGGCGCCCTGCGGAACGTACGCCTGCCGCTTTTGATTCTCGGACGGTTTGCGACCATATCTTGAAATCGTTTCAACAACCTGTTCCCACAGGTCTTCGCGGAATTCCGTTTCCACGCCAAGGGCTTTGGCGACTGCTTCACGCGTGGGGTCGTCAACAGTGGGACCCAGCCCGCCGGTGGTGATGACAATGTCGGCGCGTTCCATCGAGTTGCGAATCGACTCTGCGATGCGTTCGACGTTGTCGCCGATGGTGATGGTGCGATACAAGTCCACGCCCAGCCCGCGCAGGGTGAGGGCGAGGTGGCGCGTGTTCGTATCCACGATCTCGCCGAGCAATATTTCCGTGCCGATGGTGATGATTTCTGCTGAGGTCATAATCTCCAATTTTGTAGGTCACGTTTGTAACGTGACAGTCACGCTATAAGCGTGACCTACATTCGTGTGGGTCAAACCACATTGTACTCTTTTATCAAACGACCCTCTTCAAAGCGTTTTAGGTCGAGCATCGAAACATCCAGCGTGGAATATTTCCCATCCAAAATGAACTCACTCATCAACTTGCCAGAGACAGGCCCGTGCATGAACCCGTGCCCCGAAAATCCCGTGCAGACCGTAAAACCTTTCACCTCCGTGCCACCGTAGATCGGGTGCGCATCGGGAGTCACTTCGTATAAGCCCGCCCAATGCGCGGCGCGGCTGGCTTTTTCCACCAGCGGCATACGTTCGATGGCGGCTTCAAGATTCTCCAACTCAAAATCCTCGTCCACGTTTTGGTCGAAGCCGGGCTTTTCGTTTTGGTTGCTCATGCCGATCAACAAGCCTTCACCCTCGCGGTGAAAATACAGCGACTTCGCAAAATCGATCACGAACGGGAAATCCCCAGGCACTTCCTTGAGCGGATTGGTCGTGAACATCTGCCTGCGAAGCGGGACGATGGGAAGTTCGACTCCCGCCATCTGACCGATCAACCCTGCCCATGGACCGGCCGCATTCAAGACCATGCGCGTCTGGACTTCGCCGAGGCTTGTTTGCACAGCCCGAACCTCTCCGCCGCTGACAGTGATGCCCGTCACTTCGGCGTTGGTGATGGCCTGCACGCCCATCTTCTGCGCCGCGCTGACGTATCCCATCACCACGCCGTTCGGGTCTACGATGCCGTCCTTCTGGTTGAATGTGCCTGCGATGGCGTCGTCGAAATTCATCAGCGGCAGCCGCGCGCGGACGTCATCTCCGCTGAGCAGTTGGGTTGGCACGCCGAGTCGGTTTTGCATTTCCACGTTATGCTTGAACGTTGCAGCGTCTTTTTCATTTGTCGCCGCCAGCAGATAGCCGCATTGGATGTAGTTGACGTCCTGCCCGATCTCTTCCTTGAAGCGTTCGATCATCGGCAGGCTTTCCTGCGACAGTTTGACGTTGATCTCCGTCGAGAACTGATAGCGTACCCCGCCCGCGCACCTGCCTGTTGCGCCGGTCCCAAAAAATTCTTCCTTTTCCAGCAGGACGATATTTCGCGCAGCGGCGCCGCGTTTCGCAAGGTGATATGCGGCGCTTGCCCCCATCACGCCCCCGCCGATGATGACGATGTCTGCTGTAGTTGGTAGGTTCATGGTTTTCCTCCGGGTAGGACAAACTTAAGTTTGTCCTACCATTCGATTTTCTGCCCCAAGCTCATGGCTTTGGCATTCTTCAACGCCAGTTGCGCGGCGATGGCATCCTGCACGGCCACGCCAACGGATTTGAAGTAGGTAATTTCGGTTTCTGATTCCCTGCCCGCTTTTCTGCCGAGGATGATTTCGCCCAATTCTGCACGGATGTGTACTGCGGTGATTAATCCGTTTTGTATCGGTTGGATCAAATCGCCTGCTTCTGCGAGGACGGCGGAGCGTGAATCCACGAAGACGCTGGCACGGACGATGGTTTCTGCGGGCACTTCCACCATCTCCGGGGTGTACGAGCCAATGGCGGAGATGTGAACGCCCGGTTTGAGGTCTGCATCCGCGAAGACGGGGGTGGTGGATGTTGTGGCAGTGCAGATGATGTCCGCGTCGTTGACCGCTGCCTGGGCTGTAGGAGCAGGCTCGAGCGTGGCAGGAATCGTGCCTTGTCCCGCCATTTCTATTGCGAAGGCGGCGGCGCGTTCGGGGTCTGAGTCGAAGATCCATGCTTTCTCGATCTTGCGGACAGCGCAGGCGGCTTCGAGTTGGGTGCGCCCCTGTGCGCCCGCGCCGAAGATGGCGACAACTTTGCTGTCTTTGCGGGCGAGCAGGTCAATGGCGGCGCCGCTGCCCGCGCCCGTGCGGATGGCGGTCAGGGCGCTGCCTTCGAGCATGGCGGAGAGATTGCCTGAACTTGGATCGAACGCGACGACGGCGGCTTGGATGTAGGGCAGTCCGCGGGCTGGGTTGCCCGGGAAGATGTTGACGATCTTGACGGCGAGCGCGTCTGCTTCGGCGGTGTGGACGTAGGCGGGCATGAAGATGGCGAGCCCGTCATGGCTGGGGATGGGCAGCCGCGTCCGCAGGGGGACTTCCGCCTGTCCGTTGGAGAGAGAGGCGTAGGCTTGTTTCATCGCTTCGATCACATCGCGCATCGGCAGCGCCTTGCGGACATCTTGTGCGTTGAGAATTAACATAAGCGCCTCGCTTTATTGGGAGATTGCTTCAGGCTATACCCAGCGCGGTCACAAATTGCGCTTTTTCAGAAGGGGATAAGCGCAATTTGTACCCCACGGGCATGATATGACCGTGGGCATTATATCGCCTTCGCACGCGTGCCTGCGCACGGTGCAGGCAATGACATGCTGGATGAGGGTAACAAAAACGCAGAGGACATGATTGCACCTCTGCGTTTTTGTATCTTGCATCATCGATCACTCGATGCCCAGATATGCCTTTTGGACGGTTGGGTCGTTCTTCAGTTTCTCTGCCGTGTCGCTGAGCACGATCTCACCTGTTTGCAGGACGTATCCACGATGGGCGACCGAGAGCGCCATGTGGGCATTCTGTTCGACCAGGAGAATGGTAACGCCCTGCTTGTTGATCTGTCCGATGGTGTCGAAGATCAATTCAACGAGTACGGGCGCGAGACCCATCGAGGGTTCGTCCATGAGCAGGACGGTGGGACGGGTCATCAGGGCGCGCCCGGTGGCGAGCATTTGCTGTTCACCGCCGGAGAGGGTGCCTGCCACCTGGTTGCGACGTTCCTTGAGGCGCGGGAAGAGCGTGAAGACCCGTTCCATATCCTCTTTTATTTCCTCCGCGTTGTTGCGGCTGTAGGCGCCCATTTCCAGGTTTTCGGTAATGGTCAGGCGGGTGAAGATACCCCGTCCTTCGGGTACCATGGAAATGCCCTTATAGACGACTTCGTGCGCCTTGTATTTGTTGAGGTTTTCGCCGTTGAAGAACACGTCCCCTTCACGCGGCTGGAGCAGACCGCAGATGGTTCTCAGGGTTGTGGTCTTGCCCGCGCCATTCCCGCCGATGAGGGTGACGATCTCGCCCTTTTCCACGGTGATGGTGAGACCTTTCAAGGCATGGATGTTGCCGTAGTAGGTGTGAACATTGTTGATATTTAAGATTGACATCTTGTACCTACTTGTTCCCTAGGATTTTTTATTGCTGAAACGTTCATGGGCGGTGTCCATGCCTTCGGTGGCTGCGCCGCGTCCGAGGTAGGCTTCGATCACGCGTGTGTTGCTCTGGATCTCTTTGGGCGTGCCTTCCGCGATTTTTTCGCCATAGTCCAGCACGGTGATGAATTCAGAGATGCCCATCACGACCCGCATGTGATGTTCGATGAGCAGGATGGCAATGCCCAGTTCATCGCGCAGTTTGCGGATGAAAGAGGTCAGGTCTTCGGTTTCGCGTGGGTTCATGCCTGCGCTCGGCTCGTCCAACAGGAGCAGTTTCGGGCGGGTGGCGAGGGCGCGTGCGATTTCGAGACGGCGCTGCTCACCATAGGAAAGGTTACGAGCGAGCAGGTCGCCTTTTCTTTTCAAGTCTACGAAGTTGAGCAGGCGTTGTGCTTCATCAAGGGCGCCCTTCTCCTCTGCCAGCATGCTCTTCGTCCGTAGGATGGCGCTGATCCAGGAAGAATGCAGGAATTTATGCTGACCGACCAGAATATTTTCCAGCGCGGTCATGTTGGCGAAAAGGCGGATATTTTGATACGTGCGTGAAATTCCGTGGCGGGTGATCTGGTCAGGGCGAAGGTTTTGAATATCGCTGCCCTCGAAAGTGATTGTGCCTTCATCGGCTTTGTTAAAGCCCGTGATGCAGTTGAAGAAGGTGGTTTTGCCCGCGCCATTTGGTCCAATAATGCTGACGATGGATTTTTCGGGGATTTCAAAATCCACCGAGTTCACGGCAACAAGTCCGCCGAAGCGTTTGATTACTTTTTTGGCAGTCAGAATGGGTGTTGTCATGTCTGCTGTCCTTTACGAAGTGGCGTCCGCGGCTTCATCATGGTGCAATTCGCGGCTGATGGTTTGGGATGGCCAGAGACCTTCGGGCTTGGCAAGCATGACGGCAATGAGCGCCATACCGTAGAGCAGGAAGCGGAATTCGGATACTTCGCGCAATAGTTCGGGCAGGCCGATCAATGCAAGCGCGCCAACGACTACGCCGGGGATGCTGCCCATGCCGCCAACGATGATGAGCGCAACTACGTTGATCGAGACGATCAATTGCATACTGGTTGCAAAGATGGAGCCGACCAGTGTGGCGAAGATGGCGCCGCCCAGTCCAGCGAAGGCCGCGCCAAGCATATAGGCAAGTAATTTGGCTTGCACCAGTTTGATGCCAAGCGCTTCCGCCACATCTTCGTCTTCACGGATGGCCATCCATGCGCGTCCAAGGCGGGATTCACGCAAACGCCAGGAGAAGAACGCGATCAGCAGGGCGCTCGCAATTGCCACATAATAAATATCCTGTGGCTTGGATAACTCTATGCCATTACAGACCCTTGGGATATCGACTGCAATGAATTCCCCCAACGTACCAATACAGGGTTTCTGAATACCGATGATGCCGCGCGGTCCGCCGAGGTAGGGGGCCATAAAATCGGAGCCAGCCAGCAGGCGCACGATCTCGCCAAAGCCGAGTGTGGCAATGGCGAGGTAGTCGCCGCGCACACCAAGCACGGGGACGCCCAAAATACCGCCGAACATCATGGAGATGAGCACTGCGATTGGCACTGCCACCCAGAATGAAACATGCTGTAAACCGTATTCACCATAGGAGGTGAGCAAGCCAACCGTATAGGCTCCAATGGCATAGAATGCCACGAAACCAAGGTCAAGCAAGCCTGCAAAACCAATTTCAATGTTGAGTCCCAGACCCATCAGAATGTAAAGACTGATGATGACGATCACCTGGGCGATGAACGGGCCTGCCGCTTGCGGGAGCATGATCGCAACGTATGCAATCAGGAGGATGCTGAAAACGCGCAGGGAAAGTTTCCCTTTTGCAGGCAGCCTGTCGACCCTGTTTTGAACTTTTGCACCCTGCGACGACCAGAGGATGGAAATGAACAGGGTTCCAAAAATGAAAACCAGAGCGCCATTAATGGTCAGTCCAGTCTGGCTAAAAATGGCTTTTGCGGCTTTCTCAATGCCGCCGCCCTGGTTGACCATAATGACGCGGAATAAGCTCGAGAAGAGCGCCGAGAATATGATGACCATTATCGCATGAGTAATAGGCCTGCGGACGAGCAATGGCAGGAGGAGGAACGCGCCTCCTGCCAGTCCGGTACCTGCTCCCAGTACTGGGAGCATCCACAACCCGCCAGAGCCTCGTCCGAATGTCAGCAATCCGGAAAGGGTCGGGGTGGCGTTCAGGAATATGGCGCGCAGGTTGAGTTGATCAGAGGCGAGCACAAAGAGGGCAAGGGTGATGCCCGTGAACAAGCCTGCCAGCGTCCCTGCCAAAAGGTTGGAGCCTGCCTGGTTTCCGCCGAGCAGGTCTGAGGTGCGGCGGGAAGCGATGAATCCTGCGATCATGCTTATGGCGAGTAGGAGGAACATTCCCAGTGAGATTACTTTTTCGACGACGTCGCGTTTATTGAAGACTTCGACCATGCCGACGAGAGAAAGGAAAATGCCGATTGCGCCTGCAAGCAGCCCAACCTTGATGGAACTCCAGATGAAGTTTTCTTTTTTCATTGAATTCACCTTGTTAGGCTTTCTTGGATGTCAGTCGTTCGCCTAAAATACCGGAGGGGCGGAACAGCAGGATCATCACGAGCATGGTGTAGGCAATCGCGTCCTTGAGTTGATAGGGGCGCGGGATGCCCAACCCGTCCAGGAAGAGGGCAGGTCCGATCGATTCAAACACACCAAGAACGAGCCCGCCAAGCATCGCGCCAGGGATGTTGCCGATGCCGCCCAGAACCGCGGAGGTAAAGGCCTTGATGCCCGGGGTGAAGCCCATGAAGAAACCAACCTGACGGAAGATAAGCGCGTAAAGTACGCCTGCGGCTCCTGCCATGGCAGCGCCGATGGCGAAGGTGGAGACGATGATGCGGTTTACGTCAATGCCCATCAGGGCGGCTGTATCCTTGTCTTCGGAAACAGCGCGCATGGCTTTTCCGATCTTCGTCCGCATGACGATGACATACAGGATTGCCATAATGACGGCGGCTGAGACAGCAACAATGACTTGCGATTTTAGGATTCCAATTCCGAAGAACACCCATTCACCTTGAAGGGCTTTGATGGGCGGGTAGGCGTATACACCAGGTCCGAAGAAGCCGCGGAATGTGTATTGCAGGAAGAAGGATGCGCCGATGGCGCTGATTAGCGGCACAAGGCGCGGTGCGTTGCGCAGGGGGCGGTAGGCGATGCGTTCGACCAGCATGGAGATGCTGGCAGACATGAACATTGCGAATAAAATGGGAATGATTAATCCCAGGGCTGGGTTTGCGTCAATGAAGCCCATCTTATCCAGCCAGGTGGCGAGAAAGTATGCGCTGAATGCCCCGCTCATGAAAATTTCGCCATGAGCAAAGTTGATCATGCGCAGGATGCCGTACACCATGGTGTATCCCAGGGCAATCAGGGCGTAGATGCTTCCCTGAGAAATGCCAAAAATGATAAAGTCAATCCACTGTTCACCGGTATATTTTCCGCTGCTAAGCGTGGAAAAAGTGCCATAAACTACGATAAAAACAATCAGGATTCGGAATCCCCACATGAAGCCGCTGATTGCCCAGTCTGTAAGTCGTTCTCCGAGTGTCGTTCGCATGAACCGACTCCTTGCAGATAAAGATAGGAGTGGTGAGGCAGAAACATCTGCCTCACCACTTTTCTTACTGATGTTGGTTATGGATTAGGGGTAAACCTTTTTGGGATTCGGGTTGTCCGCATCCTGTGGGTTCCAGTCATCCGGGTTGGCGCTGGTGATTTCGTAGATCGCGATGACCGGGGCGCCGCAGTCACCGGAGGCGGAGCAGGAGAGCGAGCCGGTCACACCCTGGAAGTTCTGGGTGGCGTAGATGGCATCGCGCAGAGCCTGGCGGGGAACGTAGATGGTTCCATCAGCTTCTACAACAGCAACCTGCTTGAGGGCGGCGAAGAGAATATTCGTGGCGTCGTAGGCGTGAGCGTGGAAGACGGAGAGCGGAGCGCCGCCGTACTTGGCGTTGTGCTTCTCGATGAACTCAGGATAGCCGCCGGGGAAGGCGCCAAAGTCCGGGCTGGAGAGGTACATGCCAACGGTGTTTTCGCCGCCAGCCTTCAGGAAGTCGGCGGTGAAGATACCATCGGAACCAGCGATCTTCACGTCTTCAAGACCGGCAATATTGCGGATCTGGTTGACAATGAAACCACCTGCTGCAACGAACACAGGGAAGTACACAAATTCAGGCTGGGCAGCGGCGACGGTGGTCAGCACAGGACCCATGTCGGTGGCGTCCTTGGCAACAGCTTCCTGGGCGACGATCTCACCGCCGAGGGCAATGAATTCGTCAGCAAAGACCTGCTGGAGGGCTTCCGCGTAGGCGGAACCATCATGGATGGTGGCAGCCTTGCGAATGCCGAGGACATTGTATGCGAACTCGGCAACAGCCTTGCCCTGGAAGGCATCGCTGTGGGCGGTGCGCAGGTAACCATCGTAGTCAGGACCGCGGTTCGGGTCACTCAACACCGGGCGGGTGTTGGACGGGGAAATGGTGGTCAGGCCAGAATTCGTGATGGCGGCAATACCACCAACGGTCTCATCCGAGCAGCTGGAACCGATCAATCCGACGAGGGAGGTGTCGGTGGCGAGCTTCTGAGCAGCGGTAGCGCCACCTTCAGGGGTGCACAGCGCATCTTCAGTGGTCAATAGGATGTCGTGACCTTCGAACTTGCCGCCCATGTCGTCGATGGCGATTTCGACACCACGCTTGGAGTCTTCACCGAGGCTGCCGTCAGCGCCGGAGAGAACGCCCCAGTACGCAAGCTTGACGGGTTCGCCGGGGGCGATGGTCACACAGCCGAG